>JAKAHU010000299.1 GCA_021825385.1 Chloroflexota bacterium
CGTCCAGGAGTCGGTCGTGGCGGCGATCAACGAGGGCCGCTCCCACGTCGCCGAGGAGCCGGGCCTGGCCGAGCTCGTCCGCGAGGCCCACGCCGCCGGTCGCCTGCGGGCGACGCTCGACGGGGCCGCCGCGGCGCGCCAGGCCGACGTCGTCGTCCTGATCGTGCCGGTGATGCTCGACGACGAGCAGCAGCCCGACTACCGGTACATGGACGCCGCCGTCGCCTCGATCGCGCCCGGGGTCCACGAGGGCTCGCTGGTCATCTTCGAGACGACGCTCCCGGTCGGCGATACCCGCCACCGGTTCACGCCCCGCCTCGAGGCCGCCAGCGGGCTGCGCGCCGACGAGGCGTTCTTCGTCGCCTTCTCGCCCGAGCGGCTCTACAGCGGTGCGGCCCTGCGCAACCTGGCCACCTATCCCAAGCTGGTGGGCGGGATCGGGCCGGCGTCCACGGAGCGCGCGGCCCGCTTCTACGCCTCGGTCCTCGACGCCGAGGTGGTCGCGATGTCCGGCGCGGAGGCGGCCGAGTTCAGCAAGCTCGCCGACACGACGTACCGCGACGTGAACATCGCCCTGGCCAACGAGTTCGCCCGCTACGCCGACCGGATCGGGGTCGACGTCCAGGAGGTGATCGCGGCCGCGAACAGCCAGCCGTACAGCCACATCCACCAGCCGGGGCTCGGCGTCGGGGGCCATTGCATCCCCGTCTACCCCCACTTCCTGCTCGCCCGGGCCCCCGAGATGGAGCTCGTCGCGCTCTCGCGGCGAGTGAACGACGGCCAGGTGGGGGTCGCGATCCGGGCGATCCAGAAGGCGCTCGGCGGTCTCGAGGGCGTCCCGGTCCTCGTCCTCGGGGTCACCTATCGCCACGGCGTCAAGGAGCTCGCCTACTCCCGGGCCCTGCCGCTGATCGAGCGGCTGGCCTTCCACGGCGCGTCCGTCTCGGCCTACGACCCGCTCCTGTCCGAGGAGGAGATCGCCCGGACCGGCGCGACCCCGTATCGCTGGGGCGAGCGGAGCGACGCCCGGGCGATCGTCACCCAGACGGCCGATCCGCTCTGGGCCGAGCTCGACTTCGGGCGCTTCCCGGCCCTCGAGGTCCTCTTCGACGGCCGGAACTCGCTCCGTGGGCTGGCGCTTCCCGAGCGCGTCGCCTACCACGGGGTGGGGGTGCCGGCTTCGACGCGGCGGACGCCGGCCGGGGTGCGCTAGGCGGCCATCGTCGCCCCTCCTGCCCTCAACGGTCTAGGCTCTCGGCGTGCGGATCGTCAGCGTCGTCGGGACGCGCCCCCAGCTGATCAAGGCGGCGGCCCTCCAGCCTGCCCTGCGGGCGCGCCACGACGAGGTCTTCGTCGACACCGGCCAGCACTACGACGAGGCGATGGCCGGGGCATTCTTCGCCGAGCTCGGACTGGCCCGCCCGGACTACTCGCTCGGCGTGGGCGGCGGGTCACATGCCGAGCAGCTGGCGGCGATGCTCACCCGGCTCGAGCCGATCCTGGCCGTCGAGCGGCCGGACGCCGTCCTCGTCTACGGCGACACGAACTCGACGCTCGCCGGCGCCCTCACCGCGGCCAAGCTCGGGATCCCGGTCGCCCACGTCGAGGCCGGCCTGCGCAGCTTCGACCGCCGGATGCCCGAGGAGATCAACCGCGTCGTCGCCGACCACCTCTCGCGCTGGCTGTTCGCGCCGACCCCGACCGCGCTGGCGAACCTCGCCCGCGAGGGGATCAGGGCCGGGGTCACCCTCGTCGGCGACCTGATGCTCGACCTCGCGGCGAGGGTCGCTGCGGACGTCCGCGATCCGGCCGTCCTGGCCGGGGTGGGCCGCGCGCTCGGGTTCGACCTCCGCCCCGGCGGCTACTGCTTCGCCACGATCCACCGCGCCGAGAACCGCGAGCCGGCCGCGCTCCGGGCGTGGCCAGCGCTCCTCGACGCGGTCGCGTCGCCGGTACGGCCGGTGATCCTTGCCCTCCACCCGGGGACGCGGGCCGCGCTCGAGCGCGAGGGCGTGTCGGTGGGTCCGGCCGTCCGGGTCGTCGAGCCGCTCGGCTACCGGAGCTCGCTCGCCCTCCAGCTCCACGCCGCCGCAGTCCTCACTGATTCGGGCGGCGTCCAGCGCGAGGCGGCCTGGCTCGGGACGCCGTGCCTCGTCCTCCGCCCGACGACCGAGTGGCTCGAGGCGGTCGCGAGCTCAGGCGGGCGGATGGTCGTCGTCGGGCTCGATCGCGAGCGGGCGGTGGCCGAGCTGGGACGGTTGGCCCCGCTCAAGCGGGCGCCCGACGATGCCCGCCGACGGGCGGCCGGGCTGGTGCTCGAGCCGGCCGGGGCGGCCGAGGCGATCGCGGCGGCACTCGAGCGCGACGGGCCGGCCGGCGAGGCGGCCGAGGGGCCGGCCGGCGAGGCAGCCGAGGGGTTGGGCGAAACCGTCGACCCGGGGGCCGTCGAGCGATGAGCCGGGTCGTCATGTTCGTGTTCAACGACTGCCGGACGGATGCCCGGGTCCTGCGCGAGGCGGCGACGCTCGTCGCGGCC
This sequence comes from Chloroflexota bacterium, assembly GCA_021825385.1. Lineage (GTDB taxonomy): Bacteria > Chloroflexota > Limnocylindria > Limnocylindrales > CSP1-4 > JAKAHU01. Next base: position 2,537 of record JAKAHU010000299.1, read on the forward strand.
GGCCACGAGGTGACGATCATCGCCCGCCCGACCGACAATGCGGCCCGAGTGGGCGATCGCGAGACGCGCGACGGGTTCGAGATCGTTCGGGTCCCGATCCCGCACGCCTGGCGCCGCTGGTGGATCTGGACCCGCTATCCGTGGCGGGCCCGCTCGTGGCTCCTGTTCCGGCTCCGGAACGCGTTCAGCCGTCCGCCGATCGGGCTCGCCAACGCCCTCGCGGCCCTCGCCCTCGCGGTTGTCGTCCTGCCCTGGCTGGCCGTCCGGGGCGCCTGGTACGTGCTCTGGAACCGCGGCCGGAAGCCGCCGCCGGGCGGGAGCCTGTCGGACTGGCTCGTCCGCTGGCGGTTCGCGATCCTCGGCTGGGCGGAGGCGGCCGCGCGCGCGGCGCCGCTCGCCGAGGTCTACCACGGCCACGACCTGACCGGACTCCCGGCCGCCCTGCGAGCCGCCGAGCGGAATGGCGGCCGGGTCGTCTACGACAGCCACGAGATCTTCCTCGAGTCGGGGACGAACGCCCGGCGGCCGGCCTGGCTGCGCGCCCGGTTCGCCCGGCTGGAGCGGCGCTGGGTCGCCCGCTGCGACGCGCTTGTGACGGTGAACGACTCGCTGGCCGAGGAGCTCGGGCGGCGGTATGCCCCGAAGCGGACGGTCGTCGTCCACAACACGCCCGAGCGTTGGGCTGCCCCCGCCGAGCGCCCCGACCTGATCCGGGCGGCGACCGGGATCCCGCCCGGCGACCGGATCGCGCTCTACCATGGCGGGTTCTCCGCCCACCGCGGTCTCGAGGAGCTCGCCGCGGCGATCCTCGAGCCGGGGCTGGAGCGCGTCCACGCGGTCTACCTCGGCTACGGGACGATGCGCGGCTGGCTCGACCGTGAGGCGACCGAGCCGCGCTACGGTGGCCGGCTCCACGTCCTCGACGCCGTCCCCCCGGCCGAGCTCGGGCCGTGGGTCGCCTCGGCCGACGTTGGGGTGATGGCGATCCAGGCCTCGACCCTGAACCACCGCCTCTCGACCCCGAACAAGCTCTTCGAGTGCCTGGCGGCCGGGGTGCCGGTCGTGGCCAGCGACTTCCCGGAGATGCGCCGGATCGTCCTCGGTGACCCGGACGGTCCGCTCGGCGAGGTCTGCGACCCTTCGTCCCCGTCTGACCTGGCCCGCGCGATCGGCTCGATCGTCTCGCTCCCGCCCGACGCGCTGGCCGACCTGCGGGCCCGCTGTCTACGGGCCGCCCACGAGCGCTGGAACTGGGAAACCGAGTCGGCGCGGCTGGTGGCGCTCTACGCGGACCTCACCGGGACGGAGCCGGCACCGTGAGCGAGCCGGCCGGGATCGTGCCCCAGCGCGCGCTGATCGTCCTGCCCACGAC
>JAKAHU010000041.1 GCA_021825385.1 Chloroflexota bacterium
CCCGTCCTGCTCGTACTTGACCTTGTGCAGCAGGTCCAGGACGCGGTCCATGGGACCCGCCTCGACCGTGTAGGTCTGCTCGTGCGGCTTCTGGTCCTTCTCCGGGTCGAAGCGGAGGATGCGCAGCTCGATCTGCATCGTCGTGCTCCTCCGCTCAGTAGACGCGCGGCTTGGGCTGGAACTTGGTGATCGTCACCGGTTTGTAGTCCAGTGCGACCGCCCCGTCCGCGCCCTTGGTCGCGAGCGAATGGGTCAGGAAGTTGACGTCGTCCCGCTCCGGGTAGTCCTCCCGGCTGTGCGCGCCGCGGCTCTCCTTCCGGTTGATGCACGCCGCGACCATCGTCTCGGCGCAGTCGAGCAGGTAGCCCACCTCGCGGGCCTCGAGCAGGTCGGTGTTGAAGGTGGTGCCCTTGTCGTCGATGCTGACGTGCTGGTAGCGGTCCCGCAGCTCGGCGACCTTGGTGCGGGCGCTCTCGAGGCCCTCGGCCGTCCGGTACACGCCGACGTCATCCATCATCACGTCGGCCAGCTCCTTGCGGATCGCCTCCTTGCGCTCGCCCTTCGGCCGCGCCCTCAGCGCCTCGATCTCGGCCCGCACCGGCTCCGCGGCCGCGTCGGTCACGTCGGGCATGTCCTGGCCCTTCACGTCGAGCACCATCTGCCGACCGGCCCGACGGCCGAACACCAGCAGGTCCACCAGCGAGTTGGTCCCCAGCCGGTTCGCGCCGTGGACCGACACGCACGCCGTCTCCCCCGCGGCGTACAGGCCCGGCACGACCGTGTTGGCCGCGTCGCGGGTCGCCTGGGCGTGGATGTTGGTCGGGATGCCGCCCATCGCGTAGTGCGCCGTGGGCTGGATCGGGATCGGGTCCGTGTAGGGCTCGATCCCCTGGTAGACGCGCACGAAGTCGGTGATGTCGGGCAGCTTCTCGTCGATCTTCTGGCGGCCGAGGTGGCGCACGTCGAGGTAGACGTAGTCCTTGCCGTCGATCCCCCGGCCGGCCCGGAGCTCCTGGACGATTGCCCGGCTGACCATGTCGCGCGGCGCCAGCTCCATGAGCTTGGGCGCGTACCGCTCCATGAACCGCTGCCCGTCCTTGTTGAGCAGGTAGGCGCCTTCGCCGCGGGCGGCCTCGGACAGGAGGATGCCGAGCCCGACGATGCCCGTCGGGTGGAACTGGTAGAACTCCATGTCCTGGACCGGCAGGCCGTGCCGGTAGGCCAGCGACACGCCGTCCCCGGTGAGGCTCCAGGCGTTGGACGTGACCCGGAACATCCGGCCGAACCCGCCGGTCGCGAGCAGGACCGCCTTGGAGCGGATCACCGCGAGCTGGCCGTCGGCGATCCGATACGCCACGACGCCGGCCGCCCTCCCGCCGGACCCGAGCTCGCCGCCCTCGGTCAGCAGGTCCACGACGTGGTACTCGTCGTAGAACTTGACGCCGAGCTTGACGCACTGCTGGTACAGCGTCTGCAGGATCATGTGGCCGGTGCGGTCGGCGGCGAAGCACGCGCGCATGACCGGGCCCTCGCCGTAGTTGCGCGTGTGGCCGCCGAACCGCCGCTGGTCGATCTTGCCGTCGGGCGTCCGGTTGAACGGCAGGCCCATGTGCTCGAGCTCGATCACCGTCTCGATGGCCTCGCGGGCGAGCACCTCGGCCGCGTCCTGGTCCACCAGGTAGTCGCCACCCTTGATGGTGTCGAACATGTGCCACTCCCAGTGGTCCTCCTCCTGGTTCCCCAGGGCGGCACACACGCCGCCCTGGGCGGCGCCGGTGTGGGAGCGGGTGGGATAGAGCTTGGTCAGGACCGCCGAATCGACGCCGGCCTTGGCCAGCTCGAGCGCGGCCCAGAGGCCGGCCCCGCCGGCGCCGACGACGATGGCGTCGTGCTCGCGGATCATGACGCCACCTTGACTGCGGCGGGGAAGGTCACGAGGGCGATCGTGCCCATCGCGAAGATGAGGAAGGCCGCCAGGTACAGCAGCATGGTGAGGACCATCTGCGTGCCGCCCTTGGTGTAGTCGCGGATGACCGTGCGCATGCCCATGAAGGCGTGGAACACCACGGCCGCGAGCATGAGCCAGTCAACGGTCCGCCAGGCCGCGCCGGACCAGCGCGCGGCGATCCAGTTCGCGTTCTGCACCGCCGGGTCGTAGATGAAGTGGACGATCGTGAAATGGGCCAGGACGAGGACGAACAGCCCGAGGGCCGTCAGCCGCATCAGGTACCAGATGGCGAGCTCGTAGCCGCCGCTCATCGGCCTGGGGGTCCCGGAACCGCTGATCCGTGCCATCGCGTCAGCCTCCGAACGAGAAGGGCGCGGCCAGCCCGAAGGCCGGGGCCATGATCTGGAGGACGAACGGGATGCCGATCACGACGAACACCACCCAGTTCGCGTACCAGAGCTGCTTGTGGTAGCGCGTCGTGGACGGCCAGAAGTCCATGATGATGATGCGCAGCCCGTTGAGGGCGTGGTACAGGACCGCCGCGCCGAGCGCGGTCTCGACCGTCCGGCCGGCGGGGCTCCCGTACAGCGACAGCAGGTCGTTGTACAGGGTGGCGTTCACGTTCGCCAGCCAGATGTCGAACACGTGGAGCAGGATGAACGCCCACACGGCGACACCCGAGATGCGGTGGAACGCCCAGGCGAGCATTCCCTCGCTGCCTCGATACCGAAACAGCATGGAGCCTCCTGCCTCCCAGCCCGCGGCGCGGGCGCTTGTGTGGCCCGGGCCCTCAGCCGAGCCGCGCGATGATGGCGTCAGCGAACTGGCTGGTCCCAGCCGGGCCGCCGAGGTCGTAGGTCGTGGCCTTTCCCTCCGCGATGACCTCGCGCAGGGCCTTCTCCACGCGGACCGCGGCATCCTGCTCGCCCAGGTGGCGGAGCATGAGCACGCCGGACAGGATCAGGGCCGTGGGGTTCGCCTTGTTCATGCCCGCGTACTTGGGCGCCGAGCCGTGGACGGCCTCGAACACGGAGGCCTCCGTGCCGATGTTGGCGCCGGGCGCCACGCCCAGCCCGCCGACAAGGCCCGCGCACAGGTCGCTGATGATGTCGCCGTAGAGGTTCGGCAGCACCATCACGTCGTACAGCTCGGGCTTCTGCACCAGCTGCATGCACATGTTGTCGACGATCCGGTCCTCGAACTCGATCTTGCCCTCGTAGTCCTTGGCCACGTGGGCGCAGGACTCCAGGAACAGGCCGTCCGAGAGCTTCATGATGTTGGCTTTGTGGACCGCCGTGACCTTGTGGCGGCCGTTGTTCAGGGCGTAGTCGAAGGCGAACCGGGCGATCCGCTCCGAGGCCTCCCGCGTGATGATCTTGATGCTCTCGGCGGCGTCACGGCCGACCATGTGCTCGATCCCCGCGTACAGGTCCTCCGTGTTCTCGCGCACGATGACGAGGTCCACGTCCTCGTAGCGCGTCTGGAGGCCCTTGATGGAGCGCGCGGGCCGGAGGTTCGCGTACAGGCCAAGGGTCTGGCGCAGGGTCACGTTGACGCTGCGGAACCCGGAGCCCACGGGCGTGGTGATGGGGCCCTTGATCGCGAGCTTGTTGCGCCGGATGGACTCGAGGACGTGCTCCGGGAGGGGCGTCCCGTACTTGGCCATGACGCCCTCGCCAGCGTCCTGGACCTCCCATTCGAACGCGACGCCAGAGGCGTCAAGGACACGGCGGGTGGCCTCCGCCAGCTCCGGGCCGATCCCGTCGCCGGGGATGAGGGTGACTCGGTAAGGCATGCCGGGCATTGTACCGGGCCGGAATCGGGCAGAAGGGACGACGAACGGACCAGCGCTCCCCTGCCGTTGCGCCCGACCTGACGCGACGCGGGCGGGAGTGCCGCATGGCCTGCCTCGCCGAGCCCGGCGGGCCCGCAAGCAGCCTGCCCCGGCGGGCTATGATCGGGACACTATTCCCGTCGTCAGGGTTCGGCCCTGCCCGCCTCCCGGAGGTCATGCCGCAGCGTGAAGATCCACGAAGCCGACGCCAAGTCGCTGCTCGTCGCCCAGGGCCTGCCCGTCCCGGCCTGGGCGGTCGCCCGAACCCCGACGCAGGCCCGCGAGGCTGCCGTCCGGTTCCTCGGCGACCCCGGCAACGCCACGAAGAAGGTCGTCATCAAAGCCCAGGTTCTGGTCGGAGGCCGGGGCAAGGCGGGCGGCGTCAAGCTCGCGTCCACCGCGGACGAGGCCGAGGACATCGCCGCCCAGATCCTCGCCCTCGAGATCAAGGGCCTCCCCGTGCGGCGCGTGCTGGTCGGTCCGGCCGCGGAGATCGTCAAGGAGTACTACCTCTCGGTGCTGCTGGACCGGGCGACCAAGCGCCTGATGTTCATCGGCTCCGCAGAGGGCGGCGTGGAGATCGAGCAGGTCGCGGTGGAGAACCCGGGCGCGATCGTCTACGAGCACGTTGACCCGCTGCTCGGCCTGCCGGACTACGCTGCCCGCCAGCTGGCGTTCAGGGTCGGCTTCGGGCCCCACTGGAAGGCCGCGGCCGCCATCGCCAAGGGCCTGCTCAAGACGATGCTGGCCAACGACGCGGACCTCGTCGAGATCAACCCGCTGGCCGTGATCCGCGAGCACAACGCGGACGGCACCCCCGTCGAGCGGCTGGTCTGCCTCGACGCGAAGATCACGCTCGACGACTCGGCCCTCGGCCGCCACGCCGGCCTGGAGGACCTCCGGGACCTCGATGCCGAGGACCCGGCGGACGTCGAGGCGCGACGCTACGACCTCACGTTCATCAAGCTCGACGGCGACATCGGCTGCATGGTCAACGGCGCCGGCCTGGCCATGACGACCATGGACCTCGTCAAGCGGGCTGGCGGCGGGCCGGCCAACTTCCTCGACATCGGGGGCGGCGCGAAGGCGGACCGCGTGGCCGCGGCCATGCGCCTGATCCTGGCCGACCCGAACGTCAAGGCGATCCTGGTCAACATCTTCGGCGGCATCACCCGCGGCGACGAGGTGGCCCGCGGGCTCATCGAGGCGCGCGCCCAGCAGGTGCGCGATGTCCCGATGGTCGTCCGGATCGTCGGCACCAACGCGGCCGAGGCCGCAGAACTGCTCGAGGCGGCCAAGTTCGTCACGGCCGACAGCCTCGACGAGGCCGCGGCCAAGGCCGTCGCGGCGGCGAAGGGAGCGGCGGCGTGAGCATCCTGATCGGGCGCGACACCCGCCTCGTCGTCCAGGGCATCACCGGTCGCGAGGGCGAGTTCCACAGCCGGGCGATGCTCGAGTACGGCACCCCGCTCGTCGCGGGCGTGACGCCGGGCAAGGGCGGCCAGACCGCCCTCGACGGCCGGGTCCCGGTGTTCGACACCGTGGCCGAGGCGGTCCGCCAGACCGGCGCCAACACGTCGTGCATCTTCGTGCCGGCCGGCGGCGCCCCGGACGCGGTCCTGGAGTCCGTCGCGGCAGGCATCCGCGTCGTCTTCTGCATCACCGAGGGCATCCCGGCGCTGGACATGATCCCGGTGGTCGAGAAGGCGCGGCTCGCCGGCGCGCACCTCATCGGGCCGAACTGCCCGGGGGCGACGTCGCCCGGGCGCGCCAAGGTGGGCATCATCCCCGGGTCCATCCACCGCGAGGGCCGCGTGGGCGTGGTGTCCCGGTCCGGCACGCTGACCTACGAGGCGGTCCAGGCCATGACCGACGCCGGCCTCGGGCAGTCCACCTGCGTGGGGATCGGCGGCGACCCGGTCATCGGGACGCAGCACATCGACGTGCTCCGGCTGTTCGCCGAGGACCCGGAGACCGACGCCATCGTCCTGATCGGCGAGATCGGCGGCGCGGCCGAGGAGGAGGCGGCGGCCTGGGCGGCCGAGCACCTGCCGGACGTGCCCAAGGTGGCGTTCATCGCGGGCAGGACGGCACCCGAGGGCAAGCGCATGGGCCACGCCGGCGCCATCATCTCGGGCGGCAAGGGCACGGCCGCGTCCAAGGTGGCGGCACTCGAGGCGGCGGGCTTCCTCGTCGCGGGCTCCCCCACCGAGTTGCCCAAGCTGCTGCGCGAGGCCGGCTACCGGGGCTGACGCCCCGCGCGCCGCTCCCGGGGAACGGGCGGCTGGGCACCGTCATGGACGTGATCGCGGGCGGCCAGCGCGACATCGTGCTGGCGCTCGCGGCCGAGGCCGTCGCCGGAGGCGGCCGTCGGCCGGGCTGTCTCTGCGCAAAGACAGCACCTCGCACCGCCGCCCCGACGGTCGCGCGGGCGCCGAACGGTCAGTAGCCGAGCGCGGCCCACGCCGGGCCGCCCGGCGCCTCGATGAGCTCCACGAGCACGCCCTGGCAGGAGCGCGGGTGGAGGAACGCCACTGGGCCCTCCCCTCCCTTCCGGGCGACCGTGTCGATCAGCTCGATCCCGTCCATCTCGAGGCGCATCAGCGTCTCGGCGATGTTCGGCACCTCGAAGCAGACGTGGTGGAAGCCCTCGCCCCGGCTGGCGAGGAAGCGGGCGACGCCGGTGGTGTCGTCGTCGGGCTGGACCAGCTCGACCTTGCTCTCGCCCACGGGCAGGAACGCGATGGTCACCCGGTCCTGCTCGATCGGCTCGACCAACGCCACGGGCAGGCCGAGCGTGTCGCGCCACAACCCCAGCGAGGCGTCGATGCTGCGGACGACGACGGCGACGTGGTGGATGCGGCCGAGGCTGCGGATGCTCTCCGGCACGCTGGCGGCGGGGTCGGTCATGGCGCTGCCTCCTCAGACGGTGATGAGCTCGCGGTGGGTGCCCCAGACCGAGCGCAGCCGGTCGGCGATCTCCCCGACCGTGGCGTACGCCGCGACGGCCTCGATGATCGGCTCCATCAGATTGGCGTCGCCCCGCGCGGCGTCCTCGAGCCTGGCGAGGCTGGCCGCCCACGCGGAGGGGTCACGGCCATCGCGAACGCGCCGGAGCCCCGCGACCTGGCGACGCTCCCCGTCCGGATCGATGCGCAGGATCGAGGGCCGCGGCCCGGGGTCGTCGTCCCGGAACTTGTTCACGCCCACCACGATCCTCTCTTCGCGCTCGATCTCGCGCTGGACGCGATAGGCGGACTCCTGGATCTGCCGCTGCTGGAAGCCCGACTCGATCGCCGCGAGGGTCCCGCCCATCGCGTCGATCTCCGCGAGATAGGCCGTCGCGGCCGCCTCGAGCTGGTCGGTCAGCGATTCCACGAACCAGCTGCCGGCCAGGGGGTCCGGCGTCTCGGTGACCCCGGCCTCGTAGGCGAGGATCTGCTGGGTCCGGAGCGCCAGCCGCGCGGACTCTGCTGTGGGCAGCGCCAGTGCCTCGTCGCGCGAGTTGGTGTGGAGGCTCTGCGTCCCGCCCAGCACCGCGGCCAGCGCCTGGAGCGTGGTGCGGACCACGTTGTTGTCGATCGACTGGGCCGTCAGCGACGAGCCGGCCGTCTGCGTGTGGAAGCGGCACATCAGCGACTTGGGGTTCCTCGCCCCGAAGCGGTCCCGCATGATCCGCGCCCACATGCGCCGGGCCGCGCGAAACTTGGCCACCTCCTCGAACAGCTCGGACCAGGCCGCGAAGAAGAACGAGAGCCGCGGGGCGAACTCGTCCACGGCCAGGCCGCGCGACGCGGCCGCCTCGACGTACGCGATGCCGTCCGCCAGCGTGAACGCGAGCTCCTGGGCGGCCGTCGCCCCCGCCTCCCGCATGTGGTAGCCGCTGATGCTGATCGTGTTCCACTTGGGGAGCTCGCGAGACGCGAACTCGAAGACGTCGGTCACCAGGCGCATCGACTGCCGCGGCGGGTAGATCCACGTGCCCCGGGCGATGTACTCCTTGAGGATGTCGTTCTGCGTCGTGCCGGAGACGCCGGCCCGCGCCACACCCTGCCGCTCGGCCGCCGCGACGTAGAGGGCCAGCAGGATGGGAGCGGTGGCGTTGATGGTCATCGAGGTGCTGACCTCGCCCAGCGGGATCTGGTCGAACAGCGCCTCCATGTCGGCCAGCGAGCTGACAGGGACGCCCACCCGGCCCACCTCGCCCTCCGCCTCGGGCGCGTCCGAGTCGTAGCCCATCTGCGTCGGGAGGTCGAAGGCGACCGACAGGCCGGTCTGGCCCTGCTCGAGCAGGTAGCGGAACCGCTGGTTCGTCTCCGCGGCAGTCGCGAAGCCGGCGTACTGCCGCATCGTCCAGAAGCGGGAGCGGTACATCGTGGCCTGGACGCCCCGGGTGAACGGGAACTCGCCCGGCAGGCCCAGGTCCCGGGCCGGGTCCAGCCCGGCGACGCTCGACGGCGTGTAGACGTCCTCGATCGGCAGCTCGGACGTGGTCGCGAACAGCGCCTTGCGCTCAGCCGAGGCGGCAACCGCCTTGGCGCGGGTTGACGACCGCCAGCGCTCCACCTCCGGGTCGATCGCGGCGGTCGGGCCGGCCTCCCGTTCGGCGTTGGCCGGCGCGGTCTCGTCTTTGCTCACCCAGTCCTCCGTCAGCTGATGACCACCAGCAGGTCGCCGATCTCGATCGTGGCGCCAACCGCCACGCCGAGGCGCTCGACGGTGCCGTCCCGCGGCGACCGCAGCTCGTTCTGCATCTTCATGGCCTCGACCACCAGCAGCTGCTGGCCCGCCGTGACGGTATCGCCGGCTGCCACCGACACGGCCACCACCTTGCCCGGGATGATCGCCTTGACCTGCAGCGGTCCGCTGTGCGCGCTGGCGGCGCGACCCTTGCTGGCGCGCTCCCGCAGCGACGCGGTCCGCTCCGACTCCGTTTCGACCACGAAGCGAAAACCGTCCACCAGCACCTCGCGCGCTCGGGCCCCGCCATCACCGGGCCCCTCCGCTTCGAGAACGACACGGCGCGCTTCGTCGCCCTCGACGAGCACGTACCGCCCGCCCCCCAGCGCCCGGAGAGACGTGTCGCTCGGCGCGCCGTCGAGCAGCGTCTGTCTTTGCGCAAGGACACCCGGCGCGGCGGCCTCCTGCGCCGGGGCCATGGCGGCGCCGCCGAGCGGACCGCGGCCGACCGTCGGGTTGGTCATGCGAAGCGGTTCCGCGGCGAGCGCCACCCGGAGCGCCGGCTCGTCGCCCACGCGGGACAGGGCGCCAAGCCGTGCCCGCACCGCCCGGGGATCGGGCTCCGGGACGCGGTCGGGCGCCGTGACGGGCGATGCCCCGTCGTGGTTGGGCGTCAGCTCGGCCATCGGTCCACTCCCCCTGCTCGTCCTCCGTTCCGCCAGCCGTTGTGCCCGGCCGGGCGCGGACCGCCATCCCACGGCAATGCCTCGGATGCGCGCATGCCTGCCGGCGCGCCATCCGCCAGGACCGACGCCAGGCCGGCGGCCGCCAGTGCGCGGCGCACTGCGGCAGCCCGCGCGGCGTCGCCGTCCCAGTGCTCCTCCACCCATCCGGTCGAGAGGCGGCCCTCACGGAACGCCGCGCTCGACGCCACCAGCTGGTGGAACGGCAGCGTCGTCTGCACGCCGCCGATCTCCGTCTCGCCGAGCGCGCGGCGGAGGCGGTCGATCGCCGAGTCCCGGTCGTGGGCGTGGACCATGAGCTTCGCGATCAGGTTGTCGTAGTCCGCCGGGATGCGGTCACCCGGCTCGATGTGCGTGTCGATCCTGACGCCTGGCCCGCTGGGCATCACCCACCTCCCCACGCGCCCCGGCGTCGGCGCGAAGGCCCGGGCGGGATCCTCGGCCGAGATGCGCACCTCGATGGCGTGGCTGGCCGGCAGGGCCGCGCGCTCCCCCGCCGCCAGCACCTCGTCGCTGAGGGCGTGCCCGGCCGCGATCCGGAACTGCTCCCGGACGATGTCGACACCGGAGACCAGCTCGGTCACGCCGTGCTCCACCTGGAGCCGCGTGTTGACCTCGAGGAACCAGAAGTTGCCGTCGGGATCGTGCAAGAACTCGCAGGTCGCCGCGTTGCGCAGGCCGGCGGCAGCGCCTATCGTCACCGCCAGGCCGTGGAGGTGTCGGCGCTGCGCCTCGGTCAGCCCGGGCGCCGGCGCCTCCTCGACGAGCTTCTGGTGGCGACGCTGAAGCGAGCAGTCGCGCTCGCCGAGGGCCACGACGCGACCGTGGTGGTCGGCGAGCAGCTGCACCTCGATGTGCCGGGCCGGGAGGATCTCCCGCTCGAGGTACACCGAGCCGTCACCGAACGCCGAGAGCGACTCGCGCGACCCGGCGACCAGCGAGGCCGCCAAGTCCTCCTCTCGGACGACCCGCCGCATCCCCCGGCCGCCACCGCCCGCCGCGGCTTTCACCAGGAGCGGGAAGCCGATGCCCCGGGCCGTCGCAATCAGTTCGGCGACCCGGTCCGGGTGGTCAACGGGCGCCGGCTCCAGGGTCCCGGGCACAGACGGCACGCCCACCCTTGCGGCCAGCCGTCGCGCGTGCAGCTTGTCCCCCAGCTGCTCGATGGCATCGGAAGACGGACCGACGAACACGATGCCCGCCTCCTCCGCCGCCCTTGCGAATGCCGCCCGCTCCGCGAGGAACCCGTAGCCGGGATGGATCGCCTCCGACCCGGTGGCTCGGGCGGCCTCGATCACCGCGTCGATTCGCAGGTAGCTCTCCGACGGGGCGGCCGGCCCGATTCGGACGGCGCGGTCGGCGAGCCTCACATGGGCGGCCTCGGCGTCTGCGTCGCTGTAGACCGCGACCGCCTCCATGCCCATCTCCCGACAGGCCCGGATGATCCTGACAGCGATCTCGCCGCGATTGGCGATCAGCACGCGCCTGAAGGGCGCTTCCTGGGTGGTCATCGAATGCTCCCGGCAAGGGCGTCTTTGCGCAAAGACGAGCGACGCGGGTCAGAGCGGGATGTTGCCATGCTTCTTCCGCGGGTTGGTGTCGCGCTTGTCCGCGAGGATCTCCAGGGCGCGAACGAGTCGCGGTCGGGTCTCGCGGGGCAGGATGACCTCGTCGATGTAGCCGCGGGCGGCGGCCACGTACGGGTTGGAGAACTCGGTCTCGTACTCCGCGACGAGTCGCCTCCGCTCCGCGGCCGGGTCCTCGGCGTCGGTGATGGCGTCCTTGAAGATGATGTTGACGGCGCCCTCGGCGCCCATCACGGCGATCTCCGCGGTGGGCCAGGCGAAGTTGAGGTCCCCCCGAATGTGCTTGCTGCTCATCACGTCGTACGCGCCGCCGTACGCCTTGCGGGTGATGACGGTCACCTTGGGCACGGTCGCCTCGCAGTAGGCGTAGAGCAGCTTCGCGCCGTGCTTGATGATGCCGCCGTGCTCCTGCGCCACGCCGGGCAGGAAGCCAGGGACGTCCACGAACGTGACCAGCGGCACGTTGAACGCGTCGCACGTCCGCACGAACCGCGCGGCCTTGACCGACGCGTCGATGTCCAGCGCGCCGGCCAGGTGGGCCGGCTGCTGGGCGACGATGCCCACCGACCGGCCCCCGATCCGCGCGTAGCCGATGATGATGTTGCCCGCCCACTCGGGCTGGATCTCCAGGAACGCGCCGTCGTCAACGACGCGCCGCAGCACGTCGTGCATGTCGTACGGCTTGAGCGGATCGTCCGGCACGACGGCGTCGAGTTCCGCGTCCATGCGATCCGCCGGATCGCGCGTGGGAACGAGCGGGACGTCCGCGAGGTTGTTCTGCGGCAGGTGCGAGAGCAGCCGCCTGACCTGCTCCAGCGCCTCGCCCTCGTCGCGAGCGGCGAGGTGCGCGACGCCGCTCCGTCCGGTGTGGACGCCGGCGCCGCCGAGCGCCTCGGAGTCCACCTCCTCGTGGGTCACGGCCTTCACGACGTTCGGGCCCGTGACGAACATGTAGCTCGTCCCCTCAACCATGATCGTGAAGTCCGTTATCGCCGGCGAGTACACCGCTCCCCCGGCGCACGGGCCCATGATCACGGAGATCTGCGGGACGACCCCCGATGCCATGACGTTGCGCAGGAAGATCTCCGCGTACCCGCCGAGCGACGCGACGCCCTCTTGGATGCGGGCGCCGCCGGAGTCGTTGAGGCCGATGACCGGGGCACCGACCTTCATCGCCAAGTCCATGATCTTGCAGATCTTCTCGGCGTACGCCTCCGACAGCGATCCGCCGAACACCGTGAAGTCCTGGCTGAAGACGAACACGAGGCGGCCGTCCACGGTGCCGTGACCGGTGACCACGCCGTCGCCGAGGAAGTGCTGGCGGTCGAGACCGAACTCGGAGGCGCGGTGCGTCACGAACGCGTCCAGCTCCACGAAGGAGCCGGGATCGAGCAGCAACTCCAGGCGCTCTCGCGCGGTGAGCTTGCCCCAGGCGTGCTGGCGCTCCACCCGGACGGGCCCTCCACCCTGTTGGGCCTCGGCTCGCATCCGCTCGAGACGCTCGATCCGCTCCGCATTGGTGGACACGCCAGGCGTACCTCCGGTCGTTGGGGTCGTCTTTGCACAAAGACGTCGGGGACCGCGCCATCATAGGTGGTCGGCATGCTCCGATGGCGAGAGCCGGACGGCACCGGATGCCGCCAGTGCCAGCGTCAGCGTTCCGACCGCGCGACATGGCCAGTCGAGGTGCTGCGGCCGATTCCGTGACCGCTGGGTGAACGCCAGGTGAATTCCTCGCAATCCTGCGTCGTTCGCGCGCCCGCCGATGCCGACCTATCCACAGAATGGTGCACAACCTCGGGTCGGTGTGGAAAAGGGGATCACCGGGGACCGAGTCCGCGCTGTAGCATTCGCCGCACCTCTGCACCGCATCCGCAGCCTGCAGACCACCCGAGGTGACGCCCTTGACGCACGTGATTGCGATCGCCAACCAGAAGGGCGGTGTCGGCAAGACGACGACCGCCATCAATCTGGCGGGTGCTCTCGCCGAGGAGGGCCGTCGCATCCTCCTCGTCGACATGGACCCGCAGGCGAACCTGACAGCCGGCGTGGGCATCAACCTGAACACCGTCTCGCGCTCCATGGCCGACGTGCTCGCCGATGGCCGGGCCACCCTCGGCGAGGTGATCCTGCCCACGGAGACGGCCGGCATCGACGTGGCGCCGGCGCACATCGATCTGGCCAGCACCGAAGGGGAGCTGTTCACCGCTCTCGGCCGGGAGTCGATCCTGCGCGACGCGATGCGCGACATGATCGACGCGTATGACTACGTGCTGATCGACTGCCCCCCGAACCTCGGCCTGCTCACCGTCAACGGGCTCGTGGCGGCGGACAGCGTGATCATCCCGGTGCAGACGCAGTTCTACGCCATGAAGGGGCTGAACAACCTGGTCAAGGTGATCGGCGCCATCCGCCAGAAGCTGAACCGGGAACTGCACGTGCTCGGCCTCCTGCCGACGTTCTTCGACGGCCGGACGAACCTGGCCAAGGACATGCTCGACGAACTGCGGATCGTCGGCGACCACCACGTGTTCAGCACCATCATCCGGACCAGCGTGAAGCTGGGAGAGGCGCCGCTCGTCGGCCGTCCGATCACCGCCTATGCGGGCTCCTCGGATGCGGCGAAGACGTACCGCGAGCTCGCCCGGGAGGTGATCGAGCTTGGCCAGGCCTGACTTCCGCGCCGCCGCTGCGCGACGTCTCTCGGAGGAGCGCGAGCTCTCCCCCGCAATCGTCAGTCTCCTCTCGCCCGAGAGGGCCCACCGGTCCACCGGCGTCAAGGTGGTCCCGGTGGACCGCATCGAGCCCAATCCTCAGAACCCGCGCATGGCTTTTGACGAGACCACGCTCGAGGAACTGGCCGCCTCCATCCGGGAGCACGGCGTCCTCCAGCCGGTCCTGCTGCGGCCGATCGACGAGAACCGATTCCAGCTCATCGCCGGCGAGCGCCGCTGGCGGGCGTCAAAGATCGCGGGCCTCCCGACGATCCCCGCCCTCGTGGAGGAAATCGACGACGCCACTGCGCTCGAGATCTCGATCATCGAGAACCTCCAGCGCGAGGACATCTCGCCTCTCGAGGAGGCGGTGATGTACGACCGGATGATCAAGGAGCACGGGTACAGCATCCGGCGGCTGGCGGAGAAGCTGGGCAAGGACAAGGGCTATCTGGAGAACCGCCTGCGGCTCGCGGACGCCCCAGTGGAGATCCGCGAGCTGGTGTCTTTGCGCAAGGACACGCTCTCGCACGCCTACGAACTGATGAAGGTCGCGGACCCCAGGAAGCGCAAGCGCCTGGCCGAGGCCGTGGCGCGCAACGAGCTCTCGCTGGTGAAGCTCCGCGAGCGGATCGAGGGGCGGCCGCGGCCCGCGAGCGCTGACGGGGCGGAGCCGGTGGCCGCCGCGGTGGCCCCGGAGGCCTTCGCGCCGCCTGCGCCGGACGTGCCGCAGGCGTCCGATGTGGGCTGGGCGCCCGCGACCTCGCACGAGGCCCTCAAGGACGACAGCCTGTTCGCGGCCAAGGCGCAGCTCAACGAGGCTGTCGAGGAGCTCCTCGGCGTGATCCGCGACCACTCCCTGCTCGACTCCATCGGGACCACCGACCGGGCCAACCTGGCGAAGTACCTAACGATCGCCAAGCTCCGGCTCGAGAACGCCATCGCCGTCGTCAGGAGCGGCGACCCCGACCGCTGAGCGCGCTCGGGCGACCGATCAGGTCGCCCGAGGTCACGGCTGGCAACGGAGCCGGCGCGGAGGGCGCCGGCTCTGCCGTTTCCGACCCGGCGCGGGTTGTCGCCCTGCCGCCCGCTGGGGCTCGGCCCCTCGGTCGCCTCACGCCGAGGCCGATGCCGCGGCCGCGCTGACGGCGTTGACCCAGGCCGCCGCCAGCAAGGCCAGCCCGACAGCTTGCACCTCCAGCGCGATCTCCCGGCCCGACGGCCCCCGGCGCGCCAGCACCAGGCCGATCCCGGCCCCTCCGATCGGCACCAGCGCCGCCAGGCCGACCAGGGCGAGCCACGGCCACGCCGCCCCGAGGCCCGCGCCGGACGCGACGGCCCAGACGCCCTCGAGCACCTGCACGAGGAGGACGACCGCGCCCGTTCCCGCGGGCCCCAGCTGGGCCGCCACGGACCCGGCGCCCGCCGCAGCGTCCGCCTCCAGGTCGGCCGCCGCACTGGCCATCGCCAGGGCGGCCCCACCGAGCGCGACCCCGGGCAGCAGGAGCAGCACGTCCGGCGGCAGCGCGCCGGCGGTCCCATACCAGCCGAACGCGGGCAGGAGCGGGGCGCCGAGGGCGGCGGGCAGCCACGAGAGCCAGGAGGGGCCGGCGCCGAGGCCATGCCAGATGCCCAGCGCCAGCACGGCCATGGCCATCAGCACCAGGGCCGGGCCGCCCGCCAGGGACAGGGCGAGGCCGCCACCTGCGCCGACGCCAACCGCGGCGAGGGCGGCTGGCCGGCGGGTTGCCAGGTGGACGGCGGCGCGCCAGCCGTTTTCCGGGACCGGCCCCGGCGGTCTGCTGCCGGTGTGGCGGAGGGCCCCGCCGACCACGAGCAGCAGCGCCATGGCGGCGCCGAGGGTCGCCGCGCGAGCTGCTCCCGCCCCTGCCGCCAGGGCCACCACGCCCACCACGAGGCCGCCCGGCAGCGCCGGGAACAGGCGAATCGGCCAGGCGGCGGCGACGAGGCGGCGACCGTCCCCACGGCCGGGCCATCCCCTCGGGACGGGTGGGATGACACCGGCCGACGCGCCATCTCGTGCCAGCGTTGGGGTCAGGGGCGCGCCTTCGGGTCGGGGTCCGGCCGGGCCAAGCGGGTGGGCCTGCCGGCGGGACGCCGCGCGACGGCGGCGATCAGACGTAGACGAGCTCGTCGAACGAGGCGACAAGATAGTCGACCAGCCGGGCACGGCCGTCGGCAACCTCTGCGCGGATCCCCGGGACAAGCGCCCACAAGGCAACCGCCGGCACCATGAGCCGGCCCTCCGCGTCTCGGCCGACCATTGCCGGTGGGCCCCCACCGGATGCGAACACACGTTCGAATTCGCGCTCCGTGAGCTTGGCCGCGGCCCGGAAGTCCTCGATCACGCGCAAGACGCCGCGGCGCACGGCGACGTCGCGCATCATCTCGGCGGCCCAGCTGTCGATCTGGGCATCGGGCTGATCTGCCAGGCGGGCGCGGTATTCGGTGCGGTCGGCTGAGAGGCCAGTGGCTCCCACGCAGGATCTCCAGACTGATGCGGTGACCTGTGCAGGATGCCACAGACGGCGGTCAGCCCGCGCCGCCTCCCGTCGATTCGAGCACCCCGAGCTTGCGCAGGTACGCGGCCCCATCGCCGTCGCCGAGCTCGGGCCGGGCGCCTTCCGGCCACTCGTTGAACCACTCGGTCAACTGCGCGAACCGCGCCCCCGGGCGGGGCGGATCCGGGAAGTCGGCGGTCATGGCGAGGAGCGCGGCCTCCACCGCGCGCGAGAGCGCTGCGACCGACCCGGGGCCGGCGCGCCCGGCCGGCGGGATTGGCTCGCCGACACGAACCCGGACACCCCGGCGGAATGCGAGCCACGACGTGCCGTTGATCGCGACCGGGATCACCGGCACCCGCGACCGGAGCGCGAAATAGGCGGTGCCGTCCTCGATCCGCGTCAGCTCGCGCTCGCCGCGGTGGATCCTCCCCTCCCCCGCGATCGCGATGACCCAGCCGCGCTCGAGGACCCTGGCCACACGGCGCGTCGTGGGCAGCAGGTCGGTCTTCTCGGGGCGGTACGGGATCCCGAAGCCCGCCCATGCCATCAGCCGGTTGCGGGCGCCCTTGGTCATGTCCGCCTCCCGGGGGCCGAACATCGCGTAGTGGGGCCGGGGCGGCAGCACCGCGATCAGGACCAGCGGGTCGATCCAGTTGAGGTGGTTGAAGCAGTAGATGGCCGGGCCGTCCGCCCAACGCTCAGCGTGCTCGACGCGGATGCGCAGGATGCCGCCCAGGACAAGCCGGCAGGCGAGCCGCAGCAGGCCGACGCGGAAGGCGCGGTGCTCGGGCTCGGGCAGCAGCATCTCGGGCATGCGCCGAGTATGGGCTCGGGGGCGGGAAGGCCGGGGGGAGCCGCGCGCGACCCGCGCTCAGGCGACCGGGAGAGGCGAGCCGGGGCCCCGGAGGCGGTCCGGGTTCACGTCGAGGAGACGCGCCACCACCAAGTCGGCCGCCTCGAACGCCGCGGCGGAGGGGGCGACGGCCTGGCTCGGGACGAGCACCACGAACGCGCCCGCGGCGCGGCCGGCAAGAACGCCGTTGGTCGAGTCCTCGATCACCAGGCACCGCTCGGCGTCAGCGCCGAGCCGACTCGCTGCGAGCCGGTACACGTCCGGGGCGGGCTTCCCCAGCCTCACCTCGTCGGCCGAGACGGTGGCCCCGAACACAGCCTGCAGCCCGAGCAGATCCAGGGCCGCGGCGATGACCTCCCGGGGCGACGACGACGCGATGGCCACCGGGTAGCGAGCCGCGATCCGGCGGACCGCCTCCGGCGCGCCGGGGACGACGGCCACGGCGCCGGACCGGAACCGGGCCACGACGCCCGCCACGACCTCTGCCTTGATCTGCTCCGCAGGCACGTCCGCGCCGAGGCGCTGGCGCATGGTCTCGGACCACTGGCGCGAGTTCGCGCCCATCACCGCGAGCTGGTCCTCGCGCGTCCACGGTCTCCCGTGCGCGGCCGCATAGGCCGAGCGCACCTCGTCCCACTGGCCCTCGCTGTCAACGAGCACCCCGTCCATGTCGAACAGCACGGCATCGAAGTGGCGGTCGGGCTCGGCCATGGACAGAGCGTACCAACGACGGGCCGCTCGGGCCGCCGTGTCGGGACCCTTGTCACGCGTGGCCGGCGTCCCGGTACCGCAGGATCGCCGGGAGGAGCTGGAGGTGGCGATGCGCGTGAACCGTAGACTGCTGGGCTGGGGCGTGTTCTTCATCGCCCTGGGCGCAGTGCCGCTGGCTGTGCGAGGCGGGCTGGTCGACGCGGCCACGGTCGCACTGGCCTGGGAGCTGTGGCCGCTGGTGCTCATCGGCGCCGGGCTCTCGCTCGCCCTGCGCCGCACGCGGGCGGCTGCCCTCGGCAACATCGTGGTCGGCCTGACCTTCGGGCTGATGGGCGGCGGGCTGCTCGTGGGCGGGCTGGGCTCGGTGCCGGTCGCCGTCTGCGGCCCGGGCGGCTCCGCGAGCTCCGCGGCGCCGGGCGGCGCCCCGCCGTTCGTCGGCGCGCTGGGCCCAGATCGGAA
>JAKAHU010000042.1 GCA_021825385.1 Chloroflexota bacterium
AGCCGCTCGACGACGCCGGCGCCCTCGTGGCCCAGGACGATCGGTCCGGGGCGCTCCCACTCGGCATCGCGAACGTGGAGGTCCGAGTGGCAGACCCCGCTGGCGGTGAGCCGGACCACGACCTCTCCGGGTCGTGGGTCCTCGATGACCAGATCCTCGATCCGGGCCGGCTGGCCGGGGCGCTCGAGGACGGCGGCGCGCATCGGGTCCTCCTCGCTGCTCGGCGGTGGCGCTGCCGGGTCGGTACCCGCAGGCCCGCGACCGGAGAGTGTAGCCGCGCCGGGCCTGGATCGAGTGGTCCGTTCCGGGATCCTTCGGCCCACGGCCCTGGCTCGCCATGTACGATCCGCCTGACGCGCCGCGCGGCCCAGGCGGATGCCACCGCACCGCCGGACGCGATCCGAGGGACAGTTGGCTGGACGCTCGATGAGCACCGAGCAGGGAGAACCGATCTCGGCCCCGCCGGGCCGGCCGGCCACCGGGCGGCCGGGGTCGGCCCACGGTCAGGCCTCGGCCCCGGTGGCCGGCCTCGCGACGGTGCGCGAGCTCCTCGCGGTCGAGCCGCTTCGCCTGACCCTCGTCGCCGGGACCGGCGGGCTGGACCGGCCGATCCGCTGGGCGCACGCGATCGAGCTGCTCGACCCGCGCCCGTACCTGCGTGGCGGCGAGCTCGTCCTGACGATGGGCTCCGCTTTGCTCGACGAGGGCGCCTGCCGGCGGTTCGTCGAGGCGGTGCTCGAGCGGCGCGCGAGCGGGATTGGCTTTGGCTGCGGCAATTACCACCCGTCGGCCCCGCCCGCTCTGCGCGAGGCGTGCGAGGCGGCCGGCCTGCCGTTGCTCGAGGTGCCGTTCGAGGTCCCGTTCATCGCGATCACCGAGGAGCTGGCCGAACGGATGGCGGCTCAGCGCGGCGAACGCGACCGACGGGCGCTCCGGCGCGAGGCGCACCTGCTCGACGTCCTGGCCGAGGGCCACGGTCTCGACGGCCTGGCGCGCTCGATCGCGCGCGAGATCCGCTCGACGGTCGTGATCGCGGATCTCGACGGGCGGCTCGAGGCGGTCGCGGAGGCCGAGCCGACGACGATGAACGTGGCCGCGGTCGTCGCCGACGGGATCGCCCGATCGCGCCGGGGCCTGCGCCGGGCGGGCTACGACGACGGGTTCGTTGCCTGCGACCTGGTCGCGGTCAGCCACCAGAAGCGCCAGATCGGCTGGCTCGGCCGGCTGCGACCCTCGGGCGAGGCCCGTCCCGAGGCGCTCGAGGTCCTGCGCGAGGTCGCCCCGGTCGTCTCGATCGAGCTCGCCACGCGGGCCCAGGAGCGGATCGGCGACCGGCGCGCGGTCGGCCGGCTGCTGGAGATCGTGCGTTCCGGGATCGCCGACCCGATCGTGTTCAGCGACCGGCTCGCCCTGGCTCGGCTCGACGAGACGCGGCTCGTCGCCTCGGTCTGGGAGGCCGGCGCCGCCGACGAGCTCCGGCACACCCTGTCGCGGGCGGTGATCGGCGAGGCCGGCTCACGGGTCTACCTCGTGAGCGACGATCCGGAGCTGATCGCGGCCGTGGCGGCCGAGCGCGGCCTCGTCTGTGGGATCGGCGGCCAGGTCCCCCTGGCCGAGCTCGGACGGAGTCTGGTCGAGGGCGACGCGGCGTTCGCCATTGCCCAGGCCCGCCACGGGGTCGCCTCGTGGCGGGATCTGGCCGAGCCGGACACCCTGCTCGGCCAGCAGCCGGCGGAGCGGCTGGCCGCGTTCGTGAACCAGCTGATCGTCCCGATCGTCGAGCACGATGCGAAGCGGAACGGGGAGCTGCTGCTCACCCTCCGCTCGTTCATCGAGCAGGAGGGGGCGGTCGAACCGACCGCCCGCCGGCTCCACGTCCACCCGAATTCGCTCCGCCACCGGCTGCATCGGATCCGGGTCCTGACGGGGCGCGATCCGCTTCGGTTCCTCGATCGGGTCGCGCTCTACATCGGTCTTTGGGCCTGGGATAGTCAGCATCGTCGGAATCCACAATCATCTGATGTGAACATCGTCGTATCCGACGATTGAGTCGCGGCCGTCCCCGGGCGTCCAATGGGCCATCCGATGGGGCCGTTCCGGCCACCACGGCTGGTCGATTCCCAGGCAGGCCAGGGAGGTTCCGTTGCCCCGCTTCGTCCCCGAGGACTCGCTCGCTTCGCCCCGCTTCACCGGGCCGGCCACGTTCGCCCGCCTGCCGCATGTGCGGACCCTCGAGGGGGTCGACGTGGCGGTCGTTGGTGTGCCGTTCGACACCGGAGTCACGTACCGGGTCGGTGGCCGGTTCGGGCCGAACGCGGTGCGCGCCGCCTCGGTCATGCTCCGCCCCTACAACGCGAACCTCGACGTCAAGCCGTTCGAACTCCTGAGCTGCGTCGACTATGGCGACATCGCGATCGTGCCGGGCTACACCGAGCGCAGCTACGAGGCGATCGAGCGCGAAGTTGCCCCGATCGTCGAGGCTGGCGTCGTACCCCTCCTCGTCGGCGGCGATCACGCCTGCACCCTGCCCCACCTGCGCGCGACCCGGTCGCGCGGGCCGGTCGCGGTCATCGACTTCGATTCCCACACCGACGCCTGGGACAGTTACTTCGGAGAGAAGTACAACCACGGGACGTGGATGCGCCGGGCGATCGAGGAGGGGCTCGTCGATGTCGAGCACTCGATCGAGGTGGGCCTGCGGGGACCGCTCTACGACCGCGATGACTGGACCAGCCTGGAGTCCGAGCTGGGCCTCGAGTACCTGACCACCGAGGACATCTTCCGGCTCGGGCCGGCCGAGAGCGCGCGCCGGATTCGCGAGCGGGTGGGCGACCGACCGGCCTTCATCAGTTTCGACATCGACGTCGTCGACCCGGCCTTCGCACCCGGGACCGGAACGCCCGAGGCCGGCGGACCGTCGGCCCACGAGATGCTCACGATCGTGCGCGGCCTGGCCGGGACCGACTTCGTCGGCTTCGACGTCGTCGAGGTGATCCCGGCCTATGACCCGGCCGGCCAGACCTCGTTCCTGGCCGCCAGCCTGGCCTACGAGATGCTCTCGCTCCTGGCGCTGCGGAGGAGATGACCCGATGACGACCGACCGACCCGACCTGATCGCCGGCGAGATGGCGACCGTCCTCCAGGCGACCCGGATGCCGTCGTTCCTCGGCGCGCCGTGGCTCCACTGCGACACGGCCGCGATCCGGGCTCATGGCGCGCGGGCCGTCTTCCTCGGCGTGCCGTTCGACCAGGCGACGGTCTACCGCTCGGGCTCGAGCCACGGGCCGCGCGGCGTCCGCCAGGCGTCTGAGCAGTACCTGCCCTACCTGGGCGAGTTCGACATCGACCTGTTCGAGGAGTTCCGCCTCGTCGACTGCGGTGACGTCCCGGTTGTGCCGGCGAACGCGGCCCGGTCGCGGGCGGCGATCGCCGACCACGTTGGCCGGGTCCTCGACGCGGGCGCCTTCCCCATCCTCGTCGGTGGCGACCACTCGATCCCGATCCCGGCCATGGACGCGGTCTCAGCCCGGGTGGCGGGCAAGGTCGGTTACCTCCACTTCGACGCCCACCTCGACTGCCAGCCCGACGTGGCCGGGGAGAAGTTCACGAACTGGTCGGGCGTCTCCCGGGCGGTCGAGCGCGACAACGTCGATCCCCGAAACGTGGTCGTGGTGGGCATCCGCGGTGCGCTCAACCCGCCCGAGCAGTTCCGCTTCGTGCGCGACCACGGGATCACGATGTACACGATGCGCGAGATCACGCGGCGCGGAATCGCCGAGGTCGTGACCGAGGCGCTCGACCGGGTGACCGATGGGACGGCCGCCTTCTACATCACCTGGGACACCGACGTCATCGACGCCTCCGCGATGCCTGGCACCGACGGCCCCGAACCGGGCGGGCTGACCTCGGCCGAGGCGCTCCGGGCGATCGAGCTGGTCGGCGCCCGCAAGCCGATCGCGATGGACATCGTCGAGATCACCCCGGCCTACGACCCGGCCGGGATCAGCACCCGCCTCGGCTGCTACCTGATCTTCAACCTGCTCGGCGGCTGGGCCACCGGTGGCGAGCCGCGGCGGGCATAGGCGGGCATAGGAGCACCCGATGGCCAAGACCTCGAGCCTCTACTTCGTTGCCGACATCCACGGCTCGGAGGTCTGCTGGCGCAAGTTCCTGAACGCGGCCAAGTTCTACGGTGTCGACACGATCATCGTCGGCGGCGACGTGACCGGCAAGGCGCTCGTGCCGGTCATCGAGCGGCGCGACGGCCGGGTCGAGGCGCGGATCGCGGGCCGGGTCCAGACCGCCCGGAGCGAGGCCGAGGTGGCCGAGCTCGAGGCCAGGATCCGGTTCAACGGGTTCTACCCGTACCGCTGCGACGAGGCGACGTACGAGAAGCTCGACGCCGACCCGGCCCATCGCGAGGAGGTCTTCACCGCGGTCATGGCCGAGACGCTCCGCTCGTGGCTCCGGCTGGCCGACGAGCGGCTGCGCGGGACGGGGATCCGGGCCCTGATCATGCCCGGCAATGACGATGGCTGGTACGTCGACGACGTCCTCTCGGAGTCGGCCCAGGTCGTGAACTCGGACGGTCGGGTGATCGACCTCGGTGAGTACCAGGTGCTCGGCTTCGGGCCCTCGAACCGGACCCCGTGGCACACCCACCGCGAGCTCGACGAGCCGGAGATCGCGGCTCGGCTCGAGACGCTCCAGAGGCAGGTGGATCCGGCCAAGCCGCTCGTCGTGGCCACCCACGTACCGCCCTGGGGGACCGGGATCGACGTCGCCCCGAAGCTGCGCGAGGACCTCTCGGTCGTCATCCAGGGCGGCGAACCGGTGATGGTGCCGGTCGGCAGCACGGCCGTCCGGGAGTTCGTGGAGCGGACCCAGCCGATCCTCTCGCTCCACGGCCACATCCACGAGTCGCGCGGGGCGACGCGGCTCGGTCGCACGCTCGCGATCAACCCGGGCAGCGCCTATTCGACCGGGGCGCTGTACGGGGCGATCGTGACGATCAGGCAGGGCAAGGTGCTCTCGCACCAGCTGGTGGCAGGGTAGGGGGTCGAGCGGTCGGACATTCGTCGCCCGGTCGCGGGGCCAGGGCCGGCGGCGTGGAAGGAGGAGGAACCGGGTGGCAATCGGTGACGTGAAGATCTTCACCCGTCAGGCGACCGGCCTGACCAAGGAGATCGGCACCCTCGACACGTTCGTCTACAACGTGAATAACCAGAACATCGGGATCGGGGTCGCCTTCATGCTCCTGTTCGTGCCGGGCTTCTATGCCGGGGCGGACATGTTCCAGTCGATCCTGATCGCGCTCGTCCTCGCCCTCCCGATGGCGCTCGTGTACGCGTTCTTCTCGGCCGCCATCCCGCGCTCGGGCGGGGACTACGTCTACATCAGCCGGACCCTTCACCCGCTGCTCGGGTTCGTGGCCAGCTGGAACTGGCTGGCCTGGATGACGGTCTACATCGGCGTCCCGGCGGCCTACTTTGCCCAGTACGGGCTGTCGGGGCTGTTCCGGGTCCTGGGCGTGGCGACCGCCAACCGATCCCTGATCGACCTGGGCAACAGCTTCGTCGACCCAGTCTGGATTCTGGCCGTGGGCACGGTCCTGATCGCCTTCTTCGCGGTCATCTTCGCCCTCGGTACGAGGATCTACTTCCGGCTCCAGAACGTCGTCTTCGGGATCGGGATGATCGGGGTGGCACTCGCGATCGGGCTCGCCTTCCTGGGCAACTCGGCCGGGTTCGCGGCCAGCTTCGACGCCTACGTGGCCGGCGCGGGCGGGGTCGCGAACGCGAGCAGCCTGGCCGTCGCACCGGCGCCCTACGATCCGCTCCAGACGCTCTTCAGCTCGACCTGGCCGCAGTTCATCGTCCTGTTCGCGATCACCTCGAGTTTCCTCGGCGGTGAGGTCCGCCAGGCACGCGTCAGCCAGCTGCTCGGCATGCCCGGCGGCGTCGTCTTCGTCTCGGTGTTCATGTTCCTGCTCGTGGCGAGCGTCGTCCAGCTCGTCGGTCTGCCGATCCTGGGCGGGATCAGCGCCAACTACTTCAGCCCCGACAAGCTCGGGCTGTCGTTCGTACCGGCCTACAACGAGGTCGTGGCGGCGGCCTACCCGGGCAACGTCCTGGTCGCCTTCCTGCTCGGCTTCACGTTCGTCTTCTGGACCTACGTCTGGCTGCCGATCAACTTCCTGGCCTCGACCCGGGCCCTGCTCGCCTGGTCGCTCGACGGACTGATGCCGGCCCGTGTCAGCGAGGTGAACGAGGATCGCCACACCCCGACCGTGGCGATCATCATCGTCGCCATCCTGGGCTGGATCTCGCTCTTCATGTACACGATCGGGATCGGGGGCTTCAAGCTCAACACCCTGTACGGGATCTTCGGCTGGATCCTCTCGTTCCTCGTCTGCTCGATCGCGGCGATCGTCTTCCCGTACCGGCTCAAGTCGGTCTTCGAGTCGTCGCCGGTGAACTGGCGGGTAGGCGGGATCCCACTGATGTCGATCATCGGCTTCATCTCGACCGCCTTCCTGTTGATCGTCGAGTACATCTGGTGGGCGGACCCGGTGAACGGACTCGAGGCCACCACGGCCGTCCTGGGCGACGACCGGATGAAGATCCTGACCGCGCTGGTCCTCATCACCGGTGCCCTCTGGTACCTGGGCGCGAAGGCGATTCAGCGTTCGCGGGGGATCCGGATCGAGCGCGCTTTCGCCGAGATCCCGCCTGAATGAGCCCCGAGCGAGGCGCCGCCTCGGCCGGCGGGTGGTTGGGCCGGTGAGCCCGCCGGCAGAGGCGGCCGTGGCCCGCGGTCGGACCGCGCTCGTCACCGGAGCGAGCAGCGGGATCGGCCGGGCGACGGCCGAGCGGTTCGCCGCGGCGGGCTACCGCGTGGCTGTGAACTACGCCACGAACGCCGCCGCGGGCGAGGCGCTGGCGGATCGGATCGGAGGCGCCGCGTTCGGCTGCGATGTCGCCGATCCGGTCGCGGTCGAGCGCCTGATCGGCGCGGTCGAGGCGACCCTCGGCCCGATCGACGTCGCGATCTGCAACGCCGGGTTCTACGAGGAGCGGCCCCTCGGGGTCATCAGCGACGAGCTCTGGGAGCGGACGCTGCGGGTCCTGCTCGGGGGCTGCTTCCATGTCACGCGGGCGGTCGTGCCCGGGATGCGCGCCCGGGGCGCCGGCTCGATCGTCACCGTCGCCTCCGAGCTCGCCCTCGTCGGCGGGGTGAACGTCGCCCACTACGTGGCGGCCAAGGCGGCCGTGATCGGGTTCTCCCGTTCGCTCGCCCGGGAGCTCGCGCCGGCGATCCGGGTCAACATCGTCGCCCCCGGCGCGGTCGACACGCCGCTTCTGCCGGATCGCGACCGCGGTCCGGGATACACCTCGACCGTGCCGCTCGGGCGGATCGGGCGCCCCGAGGAGATCGCCGAGGCGATCCTCCATCTGGCCGAGGCGCCCTGGACGACCGGCGCGCTCTACTCCCCGAACGGCGGGGTCGTCATCCAGTGAACGGGTCCGTTCGGTCGGGTCCGGCCGGCCGGGTCGCGCTCGTGACCGGGGCGGGCGGGGGGCTGGGGCGGGCGATCGTGGCCGCCCTCGAGGCGGAGGGCTGGATGGTGGCCGGGGCGACCCATCGGGGCGGCGAGTTCGCGGCCGACCTGGCCGACCCGGCGGCACCGGACCGGCTCGTCGAGCGAGTGATCGACCGGTTCGGCCGGCTCGACCTGCTCGTCCCGAACCATGCCGCGATGGGCATGGCGCCAGTCGAGGTCCACCCGGTCGAGGACTGGTGGCGGATCGTCGACACGAACCTGTCGGGCTCGTTTCGGCTCGCCCGCGCCGCTGCGCCGCACCTCCTCGCTGCCGGAGGCTCGATCGTCTTCATCTCGAGCGAATGGGGTGTCACCGGCTGGCCGGGGGCGTCCGCCTACGCGGCGAGCAAGGCTGGGCTGATCGGCCTGACCAAGGCGCTCGCCCGCGAGCTGGCGCCCGAGGTCCGGGTGAATGCCGTCGCGCCCGGCGTGATCGACACGCCCCAGCTCCAGGTCGACGCCGCCGCGGCGGGTGTGCCAATCGGCGAGATCCGGCGCCGCTACGCGGCGGCCGCGCCGCTCAGGCGGATTGCGACGCCGGACGAGATCGCGGCGACCGTGATCTGCCTCGTCTCGCCGGCCGGGGGCTACTACACCGGCCAGGTCCTCCAGCCCAACGGTGGCACGACGATGGCCTGACCGCGACCGGAGGCGCACCCGGGTGGGGACCGGGTCCGGGCCGGGATCGGATCGAGGCGGTGATCAGAGGGCGGTGATGAGGTGGTTCGGGCGATGAGCTTCCACGATCGGGGCGGCGTCTTTCGCTGGCCCGCCGGCTATCGGGCCGCGGCCGCGTTCACATTCGATCTCGACGCCGAGAGCGCGATCCTGGCCGATGCGCCGGAGGCCGCGGCGAGGGTGTCGGTCATGAGCCATCAGGCGTACGGGCCCCGGACGGGGGTCCCGCGCTTGCTCCAGATCCTCGAACGGCGCGGCGTCCGAGCGACCTTCTTCGTCCCCGGGTTCAGCGCCGAGCGCCACCCGGAGGCGGTCCGCGCGATCCGCGACGCCGGTCATGAGATCGCCCACCACGGCTACCTCCACGAGCCGGTCACGAAGCTCGACCCGACCGAGGAGGAGCGGGTCCTGATCCGGGGTCTGGAGGCGCTCGAACGGGTGGCCGGGGTTCGCCCGATCGGTTGGCGGGGTCCGAACTGGGAGATGAGCGAGGCCACGACCGCGATCCTCGCCCGGCACGGCTTTCGCTACGACTCGAGCCTGATGGACGCCGACCGCCCGTACCTGCTCGCCGCCGGCGCCGAGGCGGGCAGCCCGACGATCATCGAGCTGCCGATCCACTGGGGTCTCGACGACTGGGAGCAGTACGTCTACCTGCCAGGTCTGTCGGGCAGCGGGCTGATCGAGAGCCCGGCCAAGGTCTACGAGCTCTGGTCGCTCGAGCTCGACGCCCTCGCCGCCGAGGGTGGCGCATTCATCCTGACCAACCACCCGTTCGCCTCGGGTCGTGCCTCGCGGGCGGCGGCGCTCGAGCGTCTAATCGAGCATGCCCAGGCGATCGAGGGCCTGTGGATCGCCTCGCTCGAGGAGATCGCGGCCCATGTCGAAACGCTCGGTCTCGAGGCGGTTCACCACGAGCGGCCGGCGGTGCCCGGGACGGGACCCACCCCGCCCGGGACGCAAGGAGGAGGAGAGGAACGATGACGAGCACTCCGGCGGGGCTGTTCCAGCGCCAGGCGACCGGTCTGGTTCGCGAGGCGGGCACCTGGAGCACCCTGATCTACAACATCAACTTCGTGAGCATCGGGCTGATGATGCTCTTCGTTCTCCAGCTCGAGCCCGCCTTCTACCCGGGCGGGAACATGCTCGTGAGCTACCTGCTCGCCCTCGCGGTCGTCCTGCCCACGAGCCTGGTGTTCGCGATGTTCTCGGCCGCGATGCCCCGCTCGGGCGGCGACTACGTCTACGTCAGCCGGATCCTCGGACCGCGGCTGGGGATGATGTCGAGCTTCATCAACACCGTCTGGTGGTTCATCTACGGCGGCGTGCCCTCGGCTTTCTTCGCCCGCTACGGGCTGGGGCCGCTCTTCCGCAACGTGGGGCTCCTGAGCGGGAACGAATCGCTCGTCGAGGCCGGTGCCTGGTTCGTCACCCCTGAGGGCACGATCATCACCGGGATCCTCCTGGTGGCCTTCCTGGTGGCGGTCTTCAGCCTCGGACTGAACGTCTACTTCCGGATCCAGAACACGCTCTTCGTGATCGCGATGCTCGGTCTGGCGGTGATCGGTTTCGTCCTCCTGACCGGCTCCACGGCCACCTTCCAGGCCAACCTCGATCGGTTCACCGGCCAGGCTGGCACCTACCAGGCGGTGATCGACAACGCGACCGCGGCCGGCTTCACCGAGGCCCCGTTCGACTGGTACTGGTCGCTCATCCCGATCACCTGGATCTACCTCGAGCTCGTCTTCAACCAGTCCTCCGCCTACATCGGCGGCGAGGTGCGCCACGCCTCGCGGGTCCAGCTCTGGTCGATGCCGATCACCGCGATCGTGTGCGTGGCGATCGCGATGCTCCTGACTTGGCTCTTCCAGGCGACGATCGGCAGCACGTTCCTGGGCGCGGTCAGCTGGGATGCGGGGGCCACCCTCGGCCTGTCGAGCGCCCCGACCTTCTCCGAGCTCGCCGCCTACCTGTCGGGGAGCACGATCGTGGCCCTGATCGCGGGGATCGGGTTCGTCTTCTGGAGCTACA
The DNA here is from genome assembly GCA_021825385.1 of Chloroflexota bacterium. Lineage (GTDB taxonomy): Bacteria > Chloroflexota > Limnocylindria > Limnocylindrales > CSP1-4 > JAKAHU01. The sequence goes on from JAKAHU010000042.1 coordinate 10,313, forward strand.
CCTGGCTGCCCGGCCAGATCCTGAACGCCTCGCGCAACCTGCTCGCCTATGGCCTGGACGGGGTCCTGCCGGCCCGCTTCGCCGAGGTGAACGAGCGCTACCACACCCCGGTCTTCTCGCTCGTCGTGGTCGGCCTGGGGAGCATCGCGGCCCTCGTCGTCTACGCCACGAACGCCGACTTCACGACCCTGACCGGGATCGTCGCGTTCATCGTTAGCTTCATCATCGTCTCGATCGCCGCGATCGCGTTCCCGTATCGCAAGCCGGCCGCCTGGGCAGCCTCACCGGTCTCATGGCGGTGGGGTGGTCTGCCGGTCATCTCGATCGTGGGCGTGCTGAGCCTGCTGGCCCTGCTGATCACACTGTGGGTCTTCCTCAACGATCCGCTGGCGGGGGTGAACGTGCTCGATGGCTTCCACCTCAAGCTGACCGGCGAGGACGGCGCACCGACGAAGGACGCGATCCGGCTCCTGATCACCGGGGTGACGATCGTCTCCGGGCTCGTCGTGTTCGAGGTGGCCCGTCTCGTTCGGGCCCGGCGCGGGGTGCGGCTCGAAGTGGCCTACGAGGAGATCCCGGTGGAGTAGGGAGCCGGATCGGGCCCGGCGATCAGTCCGGCGGAGTTGGGACAGGGGCCGCGGCGTCCGGACGGCCCCTGTCGGCGGTCCGTCCCGGCCAGGCGTGGCATGATCCGGACACGATGTTCAAGCGACTCCTCGACGCGCTGCGCGCGAATCCCGCCCTTGCCATCGCGGCGCTGCTCCTGACCGCGGCCGGTGTTCTGTTTCTCACTCAGCTCGTTCCGGCCGGTGGTCCCTCCGCTCCGGCCGGGACGGACGGCAAGGCGGCGGGTGCCCCGACGTTCACCTATCGCCAGAGCTGGACCTTCCCCGAGCTGACCCGGGCTGCCGGCGCGGGCGAGGTCGTCGCGATCGGCGTGGCGACGAAGGATTCGGTCCTCCAGGCGGACGGGGCCAGCCCGGAGCCGGTCGACGGGCTGCTCGTGGCCAAGACGACGAGCGGCCAGCTGGTTCTGGTCAAGGCCGGGATCCCCACGACCGACGCGATCGATGCCCTCCGCGCGCTCGGTTATCAGCGGCTCCTGGCGCGCGAGGCGATCGACTACCGGGCCACGGGCTCGACTGGGGGGACGTCGAGCTCGGGGCTGACGATGGCCGTCACACTCCTCGCGGCGACCGGCATGGTCGCCCTCCTGTTCGGCCTGCGCCGTCGCTCGCACGGCGTTGGTGACGGCTCGCAGTGGGCGGTCACCCCGGGCATTGCGACGAGCGAGCGCCCGCAGGTGCGCCTGGCCGACGTGGCCGGCGTCGACGAGGCGAAGCTCGAGCTCACCGAGTCGATCGAGTTCCTCAAGGAGCCGGAGCGGTTCCGGGCCGTGGGGGCGAAGCCCGTCCGGGGGGTGATGCTCTACGGCCCGCCCGGCACCGGCAAGACGATGCTCGCCAAGGCGGTCGCCAACGAGGCCGGGGTGCGCTTCTTCGCCGCCTCCGGCTCGGACTTCGTCGAGAAGTTCGTGGGGGTTGGGGCGGGCCGGATCCGGGCCCTCTTCGCCGCCGCCCGGAAGGCCGGCAAGGGGGTGATCTTCATCGACGAGATCGATGCGATCGCCAAGACTCGCGGCGGGCCGATGAGCCACGAAGAGCGCGAGCAGACCCTCAACCAGCTCCTGGTCGAGCTCGACGGCTTCGGGCCGAACGAGAACATCGTCGTGATCGGGGCGACGAACCGCCTCGAGATCCTCGACCCCGCGGTCCTCCGGCCGGGCCGGTTCACGCGCAAGGTGCATGTGCCGCTGCCGGATCGGGAGGACCGGGCGGCGATCCTGGCCGTTCACGCGGCCGACAAGCCGCTCGCGGCCTCGGTCGACCTGGCCGCGATCGCGCGCAAGACGTACGGCTTCTCGGGGGCGATGCTGGCCGACCTCCTGAACGAGGCCGCGATCTTCGCGGCCCGCGACGGACGGACGGTGATCGAGCCCTCGGACGTCCAGAAAGGCTGGCTCAAAGTCGCCGTCGGCTCGTCGCGGATCCGCTCGATGGACGAGCGCGAGCGCTCGATCATCGCCGCTCATGAGGCCGGCCATGCGGTCTGCGGCACGCTTGCCGGCGAGAAGCGACGGGTCGAGGAGATCAGCCTCTACCAGCACGGCGAGGCGCTCGGGGTCACCGTCAGCTCGTCGGAGGACAACGCCCTGCCGGCGGAGTCGGACCTGCGCGCCCAGCTCGCCGCCCTGATGGGCGGCCGCGTCGCCGAGGAGCTCCTGTTCCACGAGTACACCGGCGGGGCCTCACAGGATTTCGCCAAGGCGACCGACCTGGCCACGACGATGGTCACCCGCTGGGGAATGGGGGCCGACCCGACCTCCCGGTCTCGTGGTGTGACCGGGCGGGGCATCCTGTCCGCGATCGCGGTGACCGAGAACGCGAAGCCGTCGGTCGAGGTGGCGGCCGCCCAGGACCGGGCGATCCGGGCGATCCTCGACGATGCCTATGCGCGCGCCCGCTCACTCCTGCTCGAACGGATGGACCTCCTCGACGCGGTCGCCGGCTATCTCTATGAGCACGAGCGGATGACCGGGGACGAGTTCGAGGCGATCGTCGCGGGTACGCTTGCCCCGTCGTCGACCTCGGACTGGCGATCGCCGGCGGCCAGCCCGCGGCCGTGGGACGAGATCGCCGACGTCTTCGCCAACCCGGTCCTCGAGCTGGAGCGACCGACCGGCTCCGGCGCCCCGGCGCGCGAGGGCCGCAGGGGTGGCTGGGCGAACCGACATCTCCGGCGGCCGCTGCTCGGTGCCCTCCACCGGGTGGCGCACCTGGTCGAGGGCGGCCGGCCGAGCGCTCCGGCGTGACCGGGCCCGTCGCTCGGGCCGGCGCGGCCGGCACCGGGGTGTCGGCGTGAGTGGATCGGGCGCCCCGGCCCCTGGGCCGGGGCGCAGCCTCAGCTCTCCGCCCGCTTGATGGCCGCGTCGGAGAGCGTGTCGGCGGCGGTCGCGAAACGGATCCCGGCGACATCGAGGCGGCGCATCAGATCGCGCTCCTTGAGCAGCTCGATCGAGAGGGGCTGGCGGTAGAGCGCGGCCAGCTGCATGTCGTGGATCCGGCGAATCGCGTTGCCCGACTTCTTGGCGGCGAGGGCGCGGGTCGTGATCCGGCCGGGCTCGGCGGTGATCGTGCTGACCGCCTGACGGAGGTCGGCGAGCGCGTCGCAGGTGGCGTCGACGACCGGCTCGATGATCGGGCTGCGCTCCATCTCGAACAGGTCCCACTGGCGGATGAAGTCGCGCAGCACGTCGAGCACGTCGTCGAGCGAGCGGGAGAGCCGGAACAGGTCCTCGCGGTCGATCGGGGTGACGAGGGCAGCGCCGAGATCGCGAACGAGCGCCGCCCGGACCGAGTCGCCGCGATGCTCGATCACCCGCATCTCCTCGGCCGCGGCGGCCCGCCCGATCTCGCCCGCGACGGCGCGCCGGACGAGGGTCGCGCCGTCGATCGCGGCGTCGGCCTGGCCGAGCAGGTGGTCGACGAACCGCTGGCCGGACGTCCCGGCGAGGTCACGGAGGACGCGGGGCACGAGACGCATGGCGTTCACCTCCTGGTCGAGAAGCCGATGATCGCGGCCACGACGAGGGCCGTCGGGAGCGTCGTGACCCAGGTGGAGACGATCCGGATCGCCTGCTCCCAGCGCACCCGCCGGTAGGTGACCAGGGTCGCCTCCGAGCCGACGAGGGCGGCGGCCGACGACTGGGCCATCGAGACCGGTGCGCCGAGCAGCGCCGAGCCGAACACCGCGACCGACGAGGCGTAGCCGGCACTGATCGCGTTCAGCGGCCGGACCGGGAGGAGTCGTCCGATCCGGGCTCCTAGCCCCGAGATGCCGATCAGGGTCCCCAGGAAGAAGAGGGCCCCGATCGCAACCTGGACACCCGGATCGAGCTCGACCCGGGTGGCGACGAGCCCCAGGGCGACCGCAAACAGGGCGATCATCTTCTGGCAGTCGTTGGCGGCGTAGGCCAGGCACTGGCAGGCGAACGAGATCGCATGGAGCCGTTGCAGGTGGCGCCGGATGTCGTCCGGCGGCGGGAAGCGGACGAGCAGCGCCGCGAGCAGCGCGCCGAGCAGTCCGGCCACGGTCGGGGCCGCCACGAGGACCACGATCACCTTGCCCACGACGCCGAGGTCCACTGGCAGGCCGCGCCCGATCCCGATCCCGATGATCGCGCCGGTGAGGGCGTGGGTCACCGACGAGGGCAGGCCAAGCCTGGAGAGGACGAACATCAGCCCGACCGCGACCCCGATCGCGAGCAGGAGCGCCTCGTCGCCACCGGCCTGATTGAACCCGACCAGCCCATTGGCGAGCGTCGTGGCGACCGCGGTGCCGAGCAGGAACGGCCCGGTGATGACCACCGCCACGAGCAGGAGGAGGGCGATCAGCGGGCGCATCGCCTTCGAGGAGAGGTTCGTCGCGATCAGCGAGGCGCCGTCATTGGCCCCGGTGATCACGGCGAACGCTGCGGCCGCGGCAACGAGGGGCAGATGATCCATGGCGCGAAGAGTCGCCGATCCCGGCCGGATCTGTCCAGCAGGCCTGGCGGGATCGGCACCGACCGGCGCCGGGTGCGCGGATCGTGGAGCAGTGCGAGGATGGGTGCTGGCTCGGCGGCGACGTGGACGGGCGCATCCGGGCCACGAGCTTGTGTTCGCCGTCCGGGGCCAAGGAGGACCTCGACTGTGCCGACCCCACTCATCGTCGCCGTCATCGGGCTCGCCGCCGGCGTGCTCTCCGGCCTGTTCGGGATCGGCGGCGGGCTGATCATCGTGCCCAGCCTGATCATCTTCGCCGGGTTCACGGTGACCACGGCCGCCGGCACCTCCCTGGGCGCGTTGCTCCTGCCGGTCGGGGCCCTGGGCGCGCTCGAGTACTGGCGCAGCGGCAGCATCGACCTGCGGGCGGCGGCGATCCTTGCGGTTGGTCTCCTGCTCGGGGCGTACGTCGGAGCGCGGATTGGGACATCGCTCCCGACCGACGTCGTCCAACGCCTGTTCGGCATCCTGCTCCTGGTCGTCGGGGCAAAACTGGTCCTCTCGGCCTGACGAGGCGGCCCCGTGATCGCGACCGCCGACGGGACCGCCGCCGGTCGCCCACGGTAGTACGCTGTCACTTCCCGTGACCAACCCGGCCCTCGACCGCTCGTATCGCGCCCTGCTCGCCGTGCCCTCGCTCGGGCGGATCCTGCTCGGGATGCAGGTGGCCCGGATCGGGCAAGCGATGATCGGGGTCGCGCTGGTCCTGTTCACGCTTTCGGCCTACGGCTCGCCGGCGCTGGCCGGCTTCGTCACCTTCGCCAGCATCTTCCCCGGCCTGCTCGTCAGCCCGATCGCGGGCGCCCTGCTCGACCGCCACGGCCGGACCAGGCTGATCATCCTCGATCTGCTCGTCGCGCTCGGTTCGCTCGTCCTGATCGGGACGCTGTCGATGGCCGGGCTGCTCCCGGCCTGGCTGCTCGTCCTGATCGCGGCGGTCTCGTCGCTCACCGCCCTGCTCAGCGCGACCGGCCTGCGCAGCCTCTTCCCGCTGATCGTCCCGGCCCACCTGTGGGAGCGGGTGAACGCGGTCGACTCGAACGGCTACGTGGTGGCGACGATCGTCGGCCCACCGCTGGCCGCCGCCCTCGTCCAGATCTGGGGCGGGCCGCTGGCGCTGATCCTGATCGGGTCCCTGTTCGGGGTCGCCGCCCTCGTCTTCCTGCGCGCCCCGGACCCGCACACGGCCACGGCCTCGAGCGGGCGGCTGCTCGTCGATGCCTGGCAGGGACTCGTCTATGCCTGGCGCAATCGGACGATCCGGGGGATCGGCCTCTCGCTCTCGGTCCTCAACCTCGCCGGCGGGATGAGCACGATCGTCATCCCGTTGATCGTCCTCGAGCGGCTCGGGCTCGATGCCGCCGTGGTCGGGGCCGTGTTCGCCGCCCAGGGCCTGACCGGGGTCGTCTCGGGTCTCCTCGCCGGCAGGATCGACACCCGGGGCCGGGAGCGCGCGATGATCGTCCTGCCGATGTTCGCCATGACCGGCGGCGTCCTCCTCGCCCTGCCCGCCCTCGGCGCCGAACCCGGCCTCGGAGTCCTCTTCCTGGTCCTGGCCATGGCCTGGACGGGGATCGTCAACGGGCCGCTCGACATCGCCCTGTTCACCGTCCGCCAGCGCCGGACCGACCCCGCCTGGATGGGACGGGCATTTGCGGTCTCGATGTCGTTCAACTACGCCGGGTTTCCAATCGGGTCGGCCCTGACCGGCTGGCTGGTTGGCCACTCGCTCGATCTGGCGATCGCCTTCGGCGCGCTCGCCTGCGTCGTCGCCGGCCTGCTCGCCCTGTGGCTGATCCCGGGTGAGGACGACGCCGAGCCGGCGCCGGACGCCGCGGTCGAGGCGATGGCTCGGTCGTCAGGATCCTGAGCCGGCGTCCGGGCGGGAGGTTGGGCCGGGAGGCGCGCCGGGAGTCGGGCCGTGGGTGCGCTCGGCGGTCGGGCCGGCGACCAGCTCCCAGGTCGTTCCCCCGGGCGTGTCGTGGACCTCGATCCCGGCCGCCACGAGCCGGTCGCGGATCTCGTCGGAGGTCGCCCAGTCGTGCGCCGCGCGGGCACGCAGGCGGAGCTCGACCAGGGCGTCGACGAACGGGGCGATCACCTGCCGGGGATCGCGCGCGCCGGCCGCGGCAAGCTCGCCGAGCCGGACGACGAGGGCCCGCATCACGGCCCTGGCATGGTCGAACTCAGCCGTCGGCCCGGTGTCGCGCGACCATTCGATGATCGTCCGGTCCAGCTCGAGGACGGCCCCCACGGCGGCTCGGACGTCCCCGCCCCTGAGCCCCGCCTCGAAGGTGCGCTCGAGGCGGTCGACGACGACGGCAAAGGCGTCCGGCGGACCGCTCGTGACCGGCGCCGGGGGGAGTGACGCCGGGCTCCCCGCCCCGACGCCCTCGGTGGCGCCGCTCGAGGCCGGCAGCCCGCCGGCCGCCGCCTCGCGCAGCGTGTCGATCGCCACGGTCGTACCGGCTGGGAAGACGACGCTCCGGCCACCCGCTCGGACGGTCACCCCGCCGAGGCCGAGCACGGACGCCGTGCCCGCCGTGAGATCGAGGACGAGCGCGGTATGGCCGTCGATCCCAAGAATGAACGTGTCGGCCGGTAGCTGGCGCTCCATCGCCTCGAGGCGCCGCAGGCCGAGGTAGCAGAAGCGAGTGTCGTGATTGCCACCCTCGGCATTGTCGTAGTGGGGGATGACCGCCGCCCGGAGCCCGGTGGCCCGGGCCAGGAGGTCGAGGCCGGGCAGCCAGTGGGGCGGCTCGCCGACCTTGTAGATCTCGTACACGGGCACGGTCACGGTTCCCAGGGTCAGGGCCGCCGCGCTGGCGAAGGTGACCGCTCCGCCCTTGGCCAGCTTGTCGGCCAGGAGGCGGGGGATCTCGCTGTCCCTCCAGTGTCG
>JAKAHU010000043.1 GCA_021825385.1 Chloroflexota bacterium
CCGCGACGAGTGCGACCGAGAGGGTGGCAAACAGCTCGAGGACGAACGCAGACAGGAAGGCGACCCGGAGCGCCGCCAGGCTCTCGCGCCGATAGTCATCGGTCGTGCGCTCGAGCGCGCCCAGCTGGGCGCGGGCACGCCCGAAGACCTTGAGCGTCGGCAGACCGGCCACGAGGTCGAGGAAATGGTGCGAGAGGCGAGCCAGGGCCCGCCAGCGGCGAGCGCGCCGGCGCTCAGCGGCGAGACCGACGAGGACCAGGAAGACGACGATCAGGGGCACGGTCAGGGCGATCGTGAGGGCCGCGATCACGTCCGCGGACAGGACCGTCAGGACGACGATGACCGGCAGGATGACCGCCAGGACGAGCTGCGGCAGGTACCTGGCGAAGTAGCCGTCGAGGGCATCCACGCCGCGCGTGGCGAGGGCGACGACCTCGCCGCTGGGGCCGCCGGCCGACCAGCGCGGGCCAAGCCCGACGGCGCGCCGGAGGAGCGCCAGGCGCAGGCGCGACTTCACCTCGGCCGACGCCCGGTGGGCGGCCGACTCCTGGGCCCAGGCGATTGCCGCCCGGCCGGTGAGCACGAGCCCGAGCAGGGCGATCGTTCCGCCAAGTGCCGCCAGCCCCGCCCGCTCGAGGAAGGCGGCGCTCACCGCCTCGGCCAGCAACCGGGCCTGGATGATCGCCAGGGCGGCCGTGCTCAGGCCGAGGACGACACTGACGGCGAGGTGGACCCGGGTCGCCCGGGCGAGCCGAACGAGGCGCGGATCGAACGGCCTCAGTCCACGGCTCCTGTCTCGTCGGGCGGGATCTGGTTCAGCCCGATCCGGCGGCGGAAGACCCAGTAGGTCCAACCCTGGTAGAGCAGAACGAGCGGGGTGAAGATGACCGCCACGACGGTCATGATCGAGAGCGTGTACGGGCTCGAGGAGGCGTTCGTCGTGGTCAGGCTGTAGGCCGGGTCGATCGTCGAGGGCATGACCTCCGGGAAGAGCGCGACGAACAGGGCGACGACCGCCAGCCCGATCGTCGCGGCGCTGCCGGTGAACGCCCAGCCCTCGCGCCCGAACCGGTTCGCGACGAGCGCGCCGACGAGCGCGAGCGCCGCCGCCCCGGACAGGAGCGCCGAGGGCAGGTCGCCCCGCGTCTGCTGGGTCCAGGCCAGGAAGACGACCGCCAGCACGGCGGCGACGAGCCCGACCCGGCCAACCAGGCGGTTGGCCCGGACCCGGACGTCGCCCGTCGTTTTCAGGGCCAGAAACGTGGCCCCGTGGGTCACGAACAGGGCCAGTGTCGTCAGGCCGCCCAGGAGGCCATAGGGATTGAGCAGGGTGAACAGGTCGCCGGTGAACTCGTGGTTCGCGTCGATCGGTGTCCCGCCCACGATGTTGGCCAGGGCGGTGCCCCACAGGATCGCCGGCACGAGCGAGCCGAGGAAGATCGCGCGGTCCCAGCGTGCCCTCCACGAGGGTTCCGGGCGCTTGCCCCGGAACTCGAACGCGACACCCCGGATGATCAGGGCCACGAGGATGAAGAAGAGCGGCAGGTAGAACCCGGAGAAGAGGGTCGCGTACCACTCCGGGAAGGCGGCGAACGTTGCCCCGCCGGCAACCAGGACCCAGACCTCGTTGCCATCCCAGACCGGGCCGATCGTGTTGATCACGACCCGCCGTTCACGCTCCGTCCGGCCGAGCACCGGGAGCAGGATGCCGACGCCGAAATCGAACCCTTCCAGGACGAGGTAGCCGACCCAGAGGAGCGCGATCAGGCCAAACCAGATCGTGGTCAGTTCCATGGCAGGTCGTCCTCAGTACGCGAACGCGATCGGCCGATCGACATCGTCGGCTCCACCGTGACCATCGGGAGCCTCGATCTCCGGCAACCCGGCCCGGATCCGGCGCGCCAGGAGTCCCACCTCCACGACCGCCAGCCCGCCGTAGAGCAGGGTGAACGAGACCGTCGTGATCAGCACCTCGAGGGTCGATGTGCCCGGCGACACGCCCGCGGCGGTGAGCATCAGCCCGAACACGATCCAGGGCTGGCGCCCCATCTCGGTGAAGATCCAGCCCAGCGAGTTCGCGGCCAGGGGCAGGAGCGGGAGCAGGACCGCCGTCCCCACCACCCATCGGCTTGGCCTGAGCGACGGGCGGCGGAGGGCCCACAGCATCCACAGCGCCGCCAGCGCGGCCAGGGCGCCCGTGCCGATCATCAGCCGGAACGTCCAGTAGGTGAGCGGGATGATCGGCCGGTAGTCGCCCGGTCCGTACTGCAGCCGGTAGGTCGCCTGGAGGTCGTTGATGCCCTGAACGCGACCCTCGAGCGTGCCGGTGGCCAGGAACGAGAGCAGGTTCGGAATGCGGACCGAGAAGAGTTCCCGGCTGCCGTCGAGCGAGCCGATCGTGAAGACCGAGAACGAGGCCGGCTGCTCGGCCTGGTAGAGCGCCTCGGCGGCGGCCATCTTCATCGGCTGGACGCTCGTCATCACCTTCGCCTGCTGGTCGCCGCTGAGGAGGACGAGGACCGCCGCGACGAGGACGGTGAGCGCCCCCAGCCGGGCCGCTGTCCGGAACGCCTCGGCCTCCTGGCCGGGGTGGCGAGCGAGCCGCCACAGGGCAACCCCGGCCATGAACGCGCCCGCGGTCAGGAAGGCGGCCGCGATCGTGTGCACGAACGTGATCACCGCCAGCGGATTCACGAGCACGGCCACGAAGTCGGTCAGCTCGGCCCGGTGAGTGGCGGGATTCAGCGTGTAGCCGACCGGGTTCTGCATCCAGGCGTTGGCGGCCAGGATGAAGTAGGCCGAGAGGGCCGTGCCGATCGCGGCGATCCAGATCGTCGCCAGGTGGAGCTTCTTCGGCAGCCGATCCCAGCCGAAGATCCACAGGCCCAGGAAGGTCGACTCGAGGAAGAAGGCGAGCAGCCCCTCGATTGCCAGCGGGGGCCCGAAGACATCGCCGACGAAACGGCTGTAGTCGCTCCAGTTCATCCCAAACTGGAACTCCTGGACGATCCCGGTCACGACACCGAGGGCGAAGTTGATCAGGAACAGCTCGCCGTAGAACTTCGTCAGGCGCAGGTGGCGTTCGTTCCCGGTCCGGACCCAGGCGGTGTGCAGGCCAGCCACCAGGAACGAGAGCCCGATCGTGATCGGGACGAACAGGAAGTGGTAAACGGTGGTGATCCCGAACTGCCAGCGGGCGAGGTCAAGGGCATCCATGAACAACGACTCCTCGCGGCGAATGTCCGATCCATGCTCGCCACACGTCATGCGCGATGGTCGTGCCGAAGGTTATCTCGATCGGTGCCACGTGGCGTTTGTGGCGCTGCCTCGACCCGGTCGCCCGGGGCCGCTTGACCACCGCCAAGGGACGGCATACCCTCTCCATATCGGCGATGGTGTCCGCCGAGACGCTCGACGTCTGAACTGCCCGGATCGGGCTGATGGCCCCTGGACTGTGTGAGCAGCCCGGGGGCTTCGTTGTCTCCGGCAACCGGAGGTCGGACGTGGACAACGTCTATCTGATCGCCGCCGCCTGGATGGGGCTCGCCCTGGTCGCGAGCCTGGTCTCGATCCGTCTGGGCATCTCGGTCGCGCTGGTCGAGATCGGCCTGGGCGTGATCGGCGGGAACTTCTTCGGCCTTCACACCACCCCCTGGATCGACTTCTTGGCCATGTTCGGCTCAGGTCTCCTGACCTTCCTGGCCGGGGCGGAGATCGACCCCGAGTCCCTCCGGCGCCATGCCCGGGTCTCGTTCATCGTCGGGGCGATCTCGTTCGCGGCTCCGTTCGCCGTCGTCTTCGTCTTCGCCCGCCTCGTCGCCGGCTGGAACCTCGCCGCCGCCGAGATCGCCGGGATCGCTCTGTCGACGACCTCGGTCGCGGTCGTGTACGCGGTGATGATCGAGTCCGGCCTGGCCGAACGGGACCTGGGCAAGACGATCCTGGCCGCCTGCTTCGTCACCGACCTTGGCACGGTGCTCGCGCTCGGTATCCTGTTCGCCGACTTCAGCCCGCTCCTGCTCGTCTTCGTCGCCGCCACGGCGATCGCGCTCTACGTCATGCCCCGCTGGACCCGCTGGTTCGTCGTTCACGTCCCCGGCCGGGTCTCCGAACCGGAGATCAAGTTCCTCCTCTTCGTCCTCTTCGCCCTCGGTGGCCTGGCCAGCCAAGCCAAGAGCGAGGCGGTCCTGCCCGCCTACCTGGTTGGCCTCGCGGTGGCCGGGGTCTTCGTCCGCGACCGTGTCCTCGTCCACCGGATGCGGGCGATCGCGTTCAGCCTGCTGACGCCGTTCTACTTCATCAAGGCCGGCCTGTTCGTCTCTCTGCCGGCCGTGATCACCGGGGCGGGGCTGATCGTCGCCTTCCTCGGACTCAAAGTGGGTGCCAAGATGGTGGGCGTGTGGCCCACCAGCCGAGCCTTCGGGATGCCGGTCCGCGAGGCGAACTACGCGACCCTGCTGATGTCGACCGGTCTGACGTTCGGGACGATCTCCGCCTTGTTCGGCTTGACCAACGGGCTGATCGATCAGGCCGCCTACACGGTCCTGGTGACGACCGTGATCCTCTCGGCGGTCGTCCCGACGCTGGTCGCGACGACGTTCTTCGAGCCGCGCGTGAGCGCCGAGATCGAGCTCGAGGAGATCGAGGCGGCGAGCGAGATCGACGCCGGGCCGCTGCCACAGCTGCATCTGGCCGAGGCCGGGGAGGGGCTGGCGCCCGGTGCACCGGGCGCCACCGCGCCGGCGGCGGGCCCGATCCTCAGGGCGTGGCCGACCGATCAGCCGGGGCCGGCATGACCTACCTGGCGATCTCGGTCGGTGCCGTGCTCGGGGCGAACGCCCGCTACCTCGTCGGCGGCTGGATTGCCGAACGGATCGGGACCGGGTTCCCGTACGGCACGCTCGCGATCAACGTCAGCGGCTCGCTCCTGATCGGGGTCGTCCTGACCGTCGTGGGCGAGCAGGCGCTGGCCCCGTGGTGGGTTCGCCCGATGCTCGCGATCGGCTTCCTCGGCTCGTACACGACGTTCTCCACGTTCAGCTTCGAGACACTGGCCCTGCTCGAGTCCGGCAGTTACCTGGCGGCGGCCGCCAACGTCCTGGGGAGTGTCGGCGCGGCCCTGCTCGGGGTCTATCTCGGCACCGTCCTGGCCAGGATCCTCTGAAGGAGGCTCGACCGATGGAACGCTACAGTCGCGGCCTGCGCGTGCAGGTGTTCTTCGGGGAGACCGACCAGGTCGGGCATGTGCCGCGTTACCAGGCGATGCTCGAGTACCTCCGCCGAGAAGGTGCCGCCGGAGCCACGGTCGAGCGCGGTCTGGCCGGCTTCGGGGTGAACAGCAAGATCCACACCGCGGCGGTGCTCCGCCTCTCGCTCGACCTGCCGATGGTCCTCACCTGGATCGACGCTCCCGGCCGGGTCGAATGGCTCCTGCCCGGCCTGACGAAGCTGGCCGGCTCCGGAATCGTCACCGTCGAAGAGGTCGGCGTGGCGGCCTACGGCGGTCGGCGCCTCGAGCAGCTGCGGTTCGATCTCCAGGTTCGCGACGTGATGACCGCGCCGGTCACCTCGGTCCGCGCCGACGCCAGGCTGCGCGAGGCGGTCGAGCTGGTGATTGGCCGGGACTTCCGGGCCCTCCCCGTCGTGGACGAGGCAGGCCGGCTGGTTGGGATCGTGACGAGCAGCGACCTGGTGGCACGGGGCGGCCTGGGGGCCAGGCTCGACCTCCTGGCGGTCCTGCCGGAGCAAGCCCGACTCGAGATCCTCGGGCGACTCGATCCGCAACGCCGCGTGGCTGACGTGATGACCTCCGAGGTCATGAGCGTGCGCGGCACCGACTCGGTCGCGGCCGCCACCCACCTGATGGCCACGAACCGGATCAAGCGCCTCCCGGTCGTCGACGAGGAGGGCCGGCTGATCGGCATCGTGTCGCGGGCCGATGTGCTCCGGGCGGTCGGGGAGACGTTCCCGCGGGTGATCGAGGAGGGGACCGCTCACCCGGGGGCGCGGACGATTGGCGAGGTGATGCACCGCGACGGCCCGGTTGCGAGAGCCGACGCGGATCTCGCAACGCTCCTCGACGTCGTCGTCTCGACGCGCCTGAACCGGGCGGTCGTGGTCGACGAGACCCAGCGGGTGATCGGGGTCGTGAGCGACGCCGACGTCATCCGGTCGGTCGACCCGGCGGCCGACGCCGGTGTGCTCGGGGCGCTGATGCGGACGGCCGGGCGGCCGGCGGCCAGCCGGCTCACGGCCCGCGAGCTCGTGACCCGCCCGGCCCTCACGACCGGGCCGGAGACGACGATCGCCGAGGCCTCGCGGCTGATGACCGAGCACCGCCGCAAGCTGATCTGCGTCGTCGACGAGGCCGGGCGCCTGCTCGGGATCGTCGATCGGGCCGACCTCCTGGGTGCGGCCGGTGATGCGCTCGGCCAGCTCGCCGCGGCTGGCGAAGACGACGATGACTGAGCTCGGGGCGATGAGCGCGCCAGCCGGCGGGCCCGACCGGCCGACCGAGAGCAACGGGCGGCTCGACCCCGGCCGGGAGCCTGGACCGGCCGCCGAGCCGGAGCCGGAGCCTGCGGCGCCGTCGTTGCCGGTCCAGGAGATCGGCGATGTCGCCCTCGCCGACCTGCTCGGCGGGTCCGGCTGTCCGCTCTGCCGGCTGCGGGCTGACGCGTCGGGCCGGTACCTGGACGCGCTCCTCTGGGAGGGCGTCAACGACCCGGGCTTTCGCGGCCGCCTGGCCGCCGGCCGCGGCTTCTGCCCGACCCACGCCCACGGTGTGCTCGACGCCGACCGGGCGCAGACGGGCGGCTCGCTCGGCGCCGCGATCCTCCTCGCGGCGGCCGTCCGCCACCGCCTGGTCGAGCTGCGCGGCGTTGCCGCCGAGCGGAGCGGGCGTCGAAGGGCGGCCCTCGCCGCTGCCGCCGGACCGGCCGCGTGCCCGGTCTGCGAGCAGGTGGCCCGCGCCCGGCGGGCCGCAATCTCGCGCCTCCTGGCCCGGCTCGACGATCCCGCCTGGCGCGCGACGATCGCCCAGGCCGCGTTCTGCCTCGACGATCTGCTCTCGCTCTGGGCCGCCGCCGACCGACGCCCCAGCGCCGGCTGGTCCGAGGTCCTCGAAGCGCAGCTCGAGCGGATCGCCGATCTCGTCGCCCGGCTCGACGCGTTCGCTCATCACAGCAGCTACGACCGCCGCCACCTGCTGACCAACGGGGAACGGCGCGCCCCCGACGACGCGGCGCTCCTGCTGGGCGGGACTGCCACCGCACGGGGGCGAGGATGACGAGCGTGGAGCATCGATCGGTGCCGGCCCCGACGAGCGGCGAGCGGTTCTGGAACCAGCTTCGCCGGGCCGTCGCGGCGGCGGTCGTCGGCGGCGAGGACGCGCTCCGGCTGCTCGCCGTGGCGCTCCTGGCCGATGGCCATGCCCTGATCGAGGACGTGCCCGGGACCGGCAAGACGACGCTCGCGCGAGCGTTCGCCCGCGCCCTCGGGCTGACGTTTGCCCGCGTCCAGGGAACCCCGGATCTCCTGCCGGGTGATGTCACCGGCAGCTCGGTCTTCGAGGCCGGGTCCTTCCGCTTCGTGCCCGGGCCGATCTTCGCCAACGTCCTGCTCGTCGACGAGGTGAACCGGGCGACGCCGCGGACGCAGTCGGCGCTGCTCGAGGCGATGCAGGAGCGCCAGGTCTCCATCGACGGGGAATCCCACCGGCTGCCCGACCCGTTCCTCGTCCTGGCGACGCAGAATCCGATCGAGCTCGAGGGGACGTTCGCCCTGCCCGAGGCGCAGCTCGACCGCTTCCTCGTCCAGGTTGGGATCGGCTACCCGAGTGAAGAGGCCGAGCTGCACATCGCGGCCCTCTATCAGCACGGCCCGGACCCGATCGAGCGCGTGCCCACGGTGATCGAGGCGGACGAACTCCGGCGGCTCAAGGCAGCCACACGCGTCATTCCGGTGAGCGAGGACGTCAGCCGCTACATCGTGCGCCTGGTCCGGGCCTCCCGGACCCATCCCGACCTGCGCCTCGGGGCGAGCCCGCGGGCCAGCGTTGCCCTCTACCGGGCCAGCCAGGCGTGGGCGCTCCTGGCCGGCCGAGCGTTCGTCCTGCCCGACGACGTGGCCGCGATCGCCCCGGCCGTCCTCGTCCACCGGATCCTGCTCGACGTCGATCGGGAACTGCGTGGCGCGACGGCCGAGCGAGTGGTCGGCGAGCTGCTCGGCTCGGTGGCGCTGCCGATGCCCGAGCTGCCATGACGACCGTCGCGGTGGTCGCAGCGCTGCTGCTGGTCGCGGGGGTCCTGGGCGGGGCGCCTGGCCTGGTCCTGCTCGGGCTGCTCTCGCTGGCCACGACCGGGCTGTCCGGGCTCTGGAGCCGGCGGGGCCTCGACCGCCTGCGCTACGAGCGGCACCTCGGCGCGGACCGGATGGTCGTGGGCGATCAGCTCGAGCTCGATCTCATGGTCGAGAACGCGAAGCTCCTGCCCCTGGCCTGGCTGGCCACGGACGACTACGCGACCGACGCCCTGGTCGTCCTCGAGCACCCGCTTGCCCCGAGCGACCGGCCCGGGCTCGGTGTCGTGCGCAACGTCTGGACGCTCGGTCCGTTCGAGCGTGTCGTCCGCCATTTCCGTCTCGTCGCCGCACGGCGCGGGCGCTACCGGTTCGAAATGGTCCGGCTCACGGTCGCCGACCTGTTTGGCCGGGGCGTCGCCTCGGTCGAGCAGGCCCAGCCGTCGACGCTGATCGTCCGGCCGCGGAGCGTTCCGGTCCAGGGAACGGGCGGCCAGTTCGTCCCGCTCGGTTCACGGCGGGCCCGGCAGGGACTGCTCGAGGACCCCGTCCTGTTCGCCGGGGTCCGTCCGTTCCAGCCCGGTGACCCGCGCCGGCGGATCCACCAGCGAGCGAGCGCGCGACTCGGCCGGCCGGTCAGCCGGCGGTACGAGCCCTCCACCGCCAGGCACGTGCTCGTCGCCCTCGACGTCCAGACCCACCCCGGGCCGCACTGGCTGCTGGCCTACGATGACGAGCTCGTCGAGAGCCTCGTCGTGACCGCCGCCTCGCTGGCGCGGCGATTCCTGGCCGATGGCACGGCCTGCGGGTTGGCGGCCAATGGCTGGACATACAGCCTGGCCCGGACCGGCTTTGTCGCTCCACACGGCGGGGCTGACCAGCTGATCCGGATCGGCGACCTGCTCGGCCGGCTCAGCTCGACCGCCTCGGTCCCGTTCAGCCAGCTGCTCGCGACCCTGCCCGCCCGCCTGCCGGGCGGGTGCCTGGTGGTCACCCTGAGCAGCCGGGACCCGGCCACGTTCGGGTCCGCGCTGCGCCGCCTCCGCTCGAGCGGGTTCGAGGTCCGCCACATCGCGCTCGGCCCGCGCGGGCCGGTCTGGGTCGTCCGGGCGCGCCGGCTCGGGATCGACGCGAGGCTGGCCCGGCTCGAGCCCGACTGGCGAACGAGTGATGCGCTCACGGTTGCCGGCTGAGGCGGCGGACCGTCTGCTCGCGGCGCTGCCGGGGGCGGCCACGGCGCTCGCGGAGGGGGCCTGGCTGGCGGTCGTCTCCAGCGCAGTCTCGCTGGCCCTCCACGATCCGGCGGGACTCGGTCTCTGGTCGTTTGCGCTCGCCGCCGGAGCAGGACTGCTGATCGTCCGCCACAGTCCGTCCCGCTGGGTGCCGCCGCTCGTGGTCGGGGCGGCGGTGCTCGGTGGGGCGGTCGGCTGGCTCGCCGACGAGCGGGCCCGGGCGCTGCTCGGCCAGGGCGCGCTCGAGGCGGCCCTGGCCAGCCACCCGGCCGGCTGGCTGGCGGGGATTGCCCTGTGGCGCGGGGCGCGACATCGCGACCCGGCCAGCGATGATCTCGTCGTGGGCTCGCTCCTGCGCTGGGGGATCATCGGGTTGGGCGTGCCCTGGCTGGTTGGCTGGAACCTCGGTGCCGGGCGGGCGGTGTTCGCCGCCCAGGCGCTGCCGGCGACGCTTGCCTTCGTCGCGGCCGGCCTCGTCGCGGTCGGGGTCACCAGGCTCGATGCGCTCGGACGGGCGAGCGGGCTCGACTGGCGCCGCAACCGGGCCTGGCTCGCGCTCCTCGTCGGCGCCGTCGCGCTCGTGGTTGCGATCGGCCTGCCGGTGGCGCTCCTGGTCGGCGCCTCGGGTGAGGTCCTCGTCCGGATCCTGCTCGAGCCGTTCGCCAGCGCCGGGGAGGCGGCCAGCAGGTTCGTTGGGCCACTCGCCGACCGGATCGCGTCCGGCCTCGCCGGGCCGGCCGGGCCGGCGAGCGAGCCGACCGTGCCGCCCGCTCCCGGGTCCGGTCTGGCCTTGCCGAGCCTGCCCTCGTGGATCGGCGTCATCCTGGCGATCGCGCTCCCCGTCCTCGTCGTCGGGGCCGCCGTCTTCGTCCGGCGCCGCCTCGGGCGGATCCGGCCGGCAGTGACCCCGCCAGCGCGGCCAGCGGGGCCGGGGCGGTTCGAGGAGCGGCGGTTCGTCCGGCCGGCCCTCGCACTCCGCCTGCCGCAACCGTCCCTGCCGCGCCTGGGCTGGCCGAGGGCGCGGCCAATCACGGCCAGCGAGGCATACCTGCGCCTGGTCGCCGAGCTCGACACGCCCGGCCTGGTGCGCGCCCCGACCGAGACCCCGGCCGCCCACGCCCGCCGGCTCCGCGCGAGCGGCGGTGGCGGGCTCGCCCTCGATCTCCTGGCCGCCGACTTCGAGCTCGAGCAGTACGGCCGGGTGCGCCTGACCGCGGCCGAGGTTCGGCGGGCGATCTCGCGTTCGCTGCGCCTGCGACGCTTGCTCCGCTCGGGGTATCGGTCACGCCCGGATCAGTCACCTCGATTCCGGCGCCCGTCGGGGGGGCAGGCACCGCCGGCTGGAGATGAGCGATGGCCGTGGTCGAAGGTGCGCCGGGCGTGAGCGGCGAGCCCGCGAGTCAGGCTTCGTCCAGGGCCAGCTGTGTCGTGTGCGCATTTGTTGGCTCCTCGGTCGAACGCCGGATCTTCTTCCTGTTCGCCGAGGGGCTCGGGGAAGGCTGGTTCGTCGATGCCATGCGCCGGGGCGGGTTCTGCCTCCGCCACGCCCGTCACGTCGGGCGCGAGGGCGGGGCGCGCCTGGCCGGCGCCTGTCGCCACATCGTGGCCGGCTGGCGTGACCGGCTCGCTCGGGCGGAGGGGGAGCGCGAGCGTCCGCCCGCGTCCGCCTGCCCGCTGTGCGAGACCGAGTCGTGGGCCGAAGGGCACGCGCTCTGGCTGCTCGCCGGACCAGACCGAGCCCGGGCCGCCGCCGCGCTCGGTGCCCTCGAGCCGCTCTGCCTCGCCCATCTCGAGCGACTCCTTGGCCTGGCGGGCCCCCGCCAGGTGCCGCAGGTCCGGACCCGGCTGAGAGAGCTGCTCGAGCGGGCCACCGCGACCGGGCTCGGGCTCGAGCAGCGACTGACGATCCTGATCGGACCCGACCCGGACTCGGCGATCCGGACGGGCGGGCTGGGTGGCCTGGCGGCGTCACCGGACGCTCCCTCGACCTCGTGGCTGGACGGTCTCCTCTCGGCCGAGGGTTTCATGGCCGAGCTGGCCGTCGGTCGCTGCCCGGCCTGCACCGGGCCGGCTGCCCTCGTCCGCCGGCTCCTGGCCTGGCTGGCTGACCCGGGCCTCCGTCCCGACGACCGTCGCGAGCAGGAGCACCTGTGCGCCGGCCACCTGCGTGATGCGCTGGCGGTCGCCCCGCTCGCGGCCGAGCGTGCCCTGGCCGCGACGCTTGGTGGCTGGGTCGCCCTGGTGGAGCGCCTGCCCACGGTGACCGAGCTTCCGGCCGCGGCGTTCCGGGCGCGAGCCCGGAGACTCGGAGAGCGCTATCGGGAGGAGCGCGCCCGGCGCCCGCAGCGACCCGGCCCCCTGGCGGCGGCCGGCGCGGCGCTCGCCGATCTGCTGTGGCCGGCCGCGAGCGTGGAGCGGGCGGTCGCCCGGGCCACGGGCCAGCGCGCCCATCCGTGTGTCGCCTGTGGGGTCATGGCCGGCGCGGCCGGTCGCACACTTGATCTGGCCGGCGCGCTCCTGGTGGCCGCTCCGGCCGCGGAGCGCTACCGGGCGAGCGGCGGTTTCTGCCTCGGGCACGCCGCGCGCTCGCCCGCGCTGCTCGGGCCGGAGCCGCGTTCGGTCGTGCTGGCCACGGCGCGGACCCGGGTCGCGCGCCAGCTCTGGGAGCTCGACGAGGCCGTGCGCAAGTCATCGTGGTCGGTTCGTTACGAACCCCGGGGTCCGGAGACGCGGGCCTGGATCGACGCGCTCGTGCTCGTCCACGGCGACCAGGTGCGATCGGCCAAGCTGCTCACTCCCGAGCCGCGGGAACGGGTCGCTGCGGCATGACGGCCACCGGCCGAGACGCGGAGGGCGCGACCGGCGGTACGAGCACCGGCTCGGGCCCAGGCCGGCTGGACCGGGGTGCCGCCGGTGCCGGCGGGCCGACCGTCCTGGTCGAGGTCGAGCAGGCGCTCGGCCCCGGCCTCGACTTCGAGCGCGACGTTCACGGCCGGCTGATCGCGCGCCGGGCCCGGGCCGGGGGCCCCTGGTTCGGGGTCGACCGGGCGGCTCTCTGCGAATCGGACGACGGGAGCGGGCGCGCCGTGCCGGTCCTCGTCGCCGTCCCGGTTTCGACCTATGCCGGGGCGCGGATCGAGGCCGTGCTCGTCGGCGGCTGGCGGGAGGGCGGCCGGGCGACGCTCGTGGCCGCGGTCGAGGGGGTGAGCGTGCCGGTCCGGCCGGTGCTCGCGGCGGTGGCGCGGGTCGGGCCGGGTGCGGCGTGGATCGAGGCCGACGAGGCCGAGCGGATCGCCCGGGCCGCCCAGCTCCGCCACCGCGAGCGCCGGAGCCACGCCCGGATCGTCGGCGGGCGGGCCTGGGACGCCCCGGCGGGTACCCCGATCGAGCTGGCCCGGTTCACCACCCCCCATTCGGCCGCCGAGTACCGGCTCTCGCGCCTGCCGCCGCGCTTCGTGCGCGGGCTCCAGGACCTGCTCGACGACGAGGAGCGCCTGCTCTACTCGATCGAGCGGCCGGCGATCCTGGAGGCCGGCCTGATCGACCGGATTCGGGGCCTGGACCGCCGGGCCGCCCTCCTCGCCCTGACCGATCGGCAGCTGCTGTGGATCGTCGATCACGTCCAGCCCGACCAGTACCTGTCCGACTGGGGGGTCGATGTCGAACTGATCCCGGTCGAGCGGCTGCTCGGGACGGAGGCGGCCGAAGTCGACGGACAGGTCGACCTGGCGATCATGACCACGGCCGGTGAGCGCCGCTACCGGCTGCCGGCCGAGTTGCGCCCGGAGATCGAGGTCCTGCGCGCTCTCGTCGCCCGCTTCACACCGGTGCCGGGCTCGTCGCGCCCGCGGCGGATCTACGAGCTCGAGCGGATCCCGTTCGATGAGGAGACGGCGGCCCGGTTCGGGCAGGCGCGGGAGGCGAGGGAGCTGCTGGCCGACGCCCTGGCCGACCCGGACGTCCTGGCCGTGGCCTACAATCCGCGCCGGCCCGGGGTGGCCGAGCGGGCCGCGCTGTGCATCCGTCGGGACGCGATCGAGCTGCTCCAGCGACGAGGAACGGTCCGGGTTCGGCTGGCGGACGTCGCCGCCCTCTCGATCACCCTCTCGCCGCTCATCGCCCGGGTGGAGGTGATCGGTTCGGGCCCCCGGATCGAGGTGTCCTTCCCGGGCCCGTTCGCCGACCAGGTGGCGGCACTCCTGCGCTTGGCGCGGAGGGCGTTGGCGAATCCCTAGCGCCGGCGGGCCAAGCGCGGCCAGCCCGCCCGCGCCCGTGGTTCCGCTGGGCCGAGGCTTCGCCTCATCCCGCCCCCACCGCCTCCGCTGGCGGCGGCCCGACCGCGATCAGGTGGACGGCCGGTGCCTTGACCAGGGCAACCAGGGCCCGGCCCGGTCCGGCCCCGAGCTCGTCGAACGCCTGGCGCGTCACGAGCGCCCGGAGCGGGAACCCGACGTCGAGGCCGACCCGCACGAGTGCGCCGAGCGGCTCGACCGCGACGACGCGACCCTCCAGCCGGTTTCGGGCCGAGAGCCCGTCGAGCTGGTGGCCGGCGGGCACGAGCAGGACGTCCTCCGGGCGGAGGCTGACCAGCACCGCCGACCCGGGTGCCAGGTCTGAGACGGCCACCAGCTCCCGTCCGCCGACCTCGACCGTGGCCAGGCCGTCGCGGGCGGCGCGCACCGTGCCCGGCACGAGCGTGTCGACGCCCACGATCCGGGCCACCGCGGGGTCGGCCGGCCGGGCGAACACGTCGGCCGTCGGCCCCACCTGGCGGACGGCACCTTCGAGGATCACGGCCACCCGGTCGGCGAGCACGAGCGCCTCGGTCCGATCGTGGGTCACGAGCACCGTCGGCGTCCCGAACCGCTCGAGCTGGGCGCGCAGCTCTCGGCGCAGCTCCTCACGGGTCGGCAGATCGAGCGCCGAGAGCGGCTCGTCGAGGAGCAGCAGGAGCGGCCGGCGGGCGAGGGCCCGGGCGAGCGCCACCCGGCGAGCCTGGCCGCCCGAGAGTTCGGCCGGCCGGCGGCGTTCGAGGCCCCGGAGCCCGAGCAGGGCCAGGAGGGTCCGGATCTGGTCGTCGTGCTCGGGGGCGGCGTGGCCCGGGACCCCGAAGGCGACGTTTGCCGCGACCGAGAGATGGGGAAAGAGCGCCGAGCCCTGGGGCAGGTAACCGATCCGGCGGGCCTGGGGGGGCGCGAAGACCCCACCGGCCACGTCCACCCAGCGCTGCCCGGCCGCGACGATCGTGCCGCGGTCGGGCCGATCGAGCCCGGCCAGGCAGCGCAGGATCGTCGTCTTGCCCGCGCCCGACGGCCCGAACAGGGCCAGCACCTCGCCGGCGTCCAGGTCGAGCTCGAAGCGGGCGGCGATCGTCGGGCCCCGCGCGAAGCGGCGCTCGAGGTCGACGCTCAGGATCCGTCTGGCCACGGGCGGGCGGGACGCGCGAGGCGGCCGGAGTCGCGATCGGTACGGCCGGGACCGCCACCACCAAGGCCGCGGATCGTGTAGGTGATAGCGAGGACGGCAAACGAGACGACGAGCAGGGGCAGGGCGAGCCCCGCTGCGCGATCGTAGTCGAGGGCCTGGACTCGGTCGTAGATCGCGATCGAGATCGTCTGGCTGACGCCGGGGATGTTGCCACCGACCATGAGCACGACCCCGAACTCGCCGATCGTGTGGGCGAAGGTCAGGACCGCGGCGGTCAGGAAACCGCCGGCCGAGAGCGGCGCCGTCACCCGCAGGAACGTCTGAAGCGGCGAGCGGCCGAGCGTCCAGGAGGTCTCGATCAGGGAGCGGTCGACGGCCGCGAATGCGACCGCCAGGGGCTGGACGGCGAACGGCAGGCTGTAGACGACCGAGGCGACGACGAGGCCGGGGAAGGTGAACGGGAGAAGGCCGAGCCCGAGCGTCTCGGTCAGCCGGCCGACCGGTCCGGCGGGCCCCATGGCCAGGAGCAGGTAGAACCCGAGCACGGTCGGGGGGAGGACGAGGGGCAGGGCGACGACCGCCTCGACGAGTCCTCGCCAGGGCCGGGTCGAGAAGGCGAGCCAGTGGGCGAGCGGGGTCCCGAGCGCAAGCAGGATCACGGTTACCAGGAACGCCAGCCGCGCCGTCAGCCAGATCGCCTGCCAGTCCACGGTCAGGATCCCGGGAGGAGGAACCCGTACCGGTCGAGGACGGCACGACCCTGCGGCCCGAGGACGAAGTCGAGGAAACGGCTGGCCGCCCCGGGATTGGCCGCGCCGCGGAGGACGAGCGCGCCCTGCTCGATCGCCGGGTAGCTGTCGGGCGGGATCGCCCACCAGCGCCCCTGGCCACGGAGGGTGGGGGCGAGGGCGAGCGAGAGGGCGATGATCCCGGCCTGGGCCGCGCCCGACTGCACGAACTGGGCCGCCTGCGAGACGTTCTCACCGAGCACGAACCGGCCGGCCAGCCGGTCGTACAGGCCGGCGCTGCGGAGCGCGGCGACCGCGGCCCGGCCGTACGGTGCGTGCTCCGGGTTGGCGATCGCAATCCGCCCCACGGCAGGGTCGAGGAGAGCATTCAGGCCGCGGCCCTGGACATCGAGCGGCGAGGCGGTCGTGACCCACAGGACGATCCGGCCGACCGCGTACGGGCGGGTCGGGCCGGCACCCAGGCCGGCCGCCTCGAGCCGGCGGGGGTAATCGATGTCGGCCGAGAAGAAGAGGTCGAACGGGGCGCCACTCGAGATCTGGGCGAAGAAGGCGCCCGATGATCCGTACGCCACCTCGATCTTCGTGCCTCCTGCGGTGGCGGCGTAGGCGGCGACGAGCTCGTCCATGGCGAAGCGCAGGTCCGCGGCCGCCGCGACCGTGACCGTGACCGTGTCCCCGCCCCCGGCGCTGCCCGGCGTCGGGCTCGCCCTCTCGAGGGGGCCGGCCGTCGCCCCGCAGCCCGCCACGAGGGCCGAGAGCAGGAGGGCGATTGCCCCCTGCCTGCGGTCAGCCATCGGGGGTGACGAGCCCGGCATCGGAGGCGGGGCCGAGGCCCGATCCGTGCCTCGGTCGGGGAGCCGGAACTTCGACGATCACGTTCGTCGCCTTGATCACGCAGACGACCTCGTCCCCCGGTCGGAGAGCGAGCTCGTCGACCGCCTCGGCGGTCATCAGGCTGACCAGCCGGTGCGGGCCGGCCTGGACCTCGACGACGGCGGCAACCCGATCCCGCTCGACGCGGGTCACGATCCCCTCGAAACGGTTTCTCGCCGAGCCGGCCACGATCGCGCGTTCGCTGGCCGAGCGGCGGCGCTCGCCGAGGAGTGCCGTGACGTCCTCGAGCGCCACCTGGCGCTGCCCGCCGGCGGACCGGCCAACCGGCAGGCGTCCCTCCGATGCCCAGCGCCGGATCGTCTCGACCGAGACGCCGAGGATCTCCGCCGCCTGCCCGATCCGGATCAGGGTGCGCCCAGGTACCGCGCTCATGCGGGCGGAGTATATAGGAATCAGAGCCAGTATTCCCAGGTATTGTGACGGCCCCGGCAGCTCTGGCCCGGCGCCCGGCCGGCCGGCGGTCAGCCCGCCTCCAGAAGCTCGGGCGGAACGAGCCAGCGCAGGACAGCCGTTCCGGCCCGGGGCGGGCCGTCGATGTCGACCCGGGCCAGGGCACCCTTGGGCATCGGGATCGCGAGCGCACCGGTCAGCTCGGCGAGGAGGGCACTGAAGTCCGGATCGTGGCCGACGATCACCAGCCGGGCCGGGTTGGCCGCCTCGCGCACGAGGTGCTCGAGATCCCCCAGGTCGAATCCGCTGGCCAGGCGATCGTCGGTTCGCCAGCGCACGCCGAGGGCCCGGGCGAGAATCTCGGCGGTCTCGCTGGCGCGGCGCTTCGGCGAGCTGATCAGCGCGTCGGGTCGGAAACCCCTTCGGGCGAGGAACCGGCCGAGCCGCTCGGCCTGGTCACGACCCCGCTTGGAAAGGGGTCGGTCGGCATCGCCGGCGTGCCACTTGGCCGGGTCACCGGCGTGGGCGTGACGGAGGAGGTAGAGCTCCATCGATCCCCGCCCGCCCTCAGCCGGCCGGCCGGCCGGCCAGTCCGCGCTCGCGCAGCGCGTCCGGGATGAAGGCACGGACCCGCGCTGCGACCTGGCCCATCACCTGCTCGAAGACGGCCCGGCGCTCCGCTTCGGTCCCGGTCGCCGCCGCCGGGTCCTCGAACCCCCAGTGGAGCGAGATCCGGGCGCCGGTGAAGACGGGGCAGCTCTCGCGGGCCTGGTCGCAGACGGTCACGACG
>JAKAHU010000300.1 GCA_021825385.1 Chloroflexota bacterium
TCGGCTCGGCGCCCGATGGCCCCGAGTTCACGCTCTCCTGGGTCCCCAAGGTCCTCGAGGCCCGCGAGAAGGGCTCCGACCTCGTCGACATCGCCCAGATCTTCCAGCGCTCGGGCACGCTCTCGGTCACCTGGAAGAAGGACAACATCACCGATCCCTGCCAGCTCGCCGGCAAGAAGGTGGGCACCTGGGGCTTCGGCAACGAGTTCGAGGTGACCGCCGGGCTCCTGAAGTGCGGGCTGACCCCGGGGCTCGAGAACAAGGGCGACCCGAAGACCCAGTACCAGCAGGTCACCCAGGCCTTCGACATGGTCGCGTTCCTCAACCACGAGATCGACGCGGCCGAGGCGATGATCTACAACGAGTACGCCCAGGTCCTCGAGTCGACGAACCCCGAGACGGGCCAGCTCTACTCGCCCGATGACCTGAACGTGATCAACTGGAACGACTACCGGGTGTCGATGCTCCAGGACGCGATCTGGGCCCGCCAGTCCTGGCTCCAGCAGGGGAACAACAAGGACATCGCGGTGCGCTTCGTCCGTGCCTCGCTCAAGGGCTGGATGTACTGCCGGGACAACCCGGCCGATTGTGTCCAGTACACGACCGACGCGGGCAGCCAGCTCGGCGCCGGCCACCAGGCGTGGATGATGAACGAGGTCAACGGCCTGATCTGGCCGTCGCCGCTCGGTGTCGGGGTCATGGACCCGATCCAGTGGAGCCAGACGGTGAAGGTCGCCAAGCAGGCCGGGATCATCAAGTCGGACCCCTCGATCGAGGCCTACACGACCGACATCGTCAAGGCCGCCTACGCGGGGCTCGAGGGCGACACGAAGGGCGAAGGCTTCCAGAAGGCCACCATCCAGGTGACCCCCGGCGGCAACTGAGCCAGGGCTCGAACGTCGGGCGCGGAAGCGTCCCGGACGTTCGGGACCAGAGCGCGCCTAAGCGAAGGCCGGCCCTGCTCACCGGGGCCGGCCTTCGGCTTCTCGCAGATCCGCGGGCGAGCCGCGGGCCGTTCGGGTGACGGTGACGGGCTCGTGCCTCACCCTGCGCCTCGGCCGGCGCTCGGCGGGCTCGTGGGTCAGCCGCTGTTGCCCGTCCCGAACTGGCGGTCGCCGGCGTCGCCCAGGCCGGGCATGATGTAGCCCCGCTCGTTGAGCTGGCGGTCGAGCGCGGCGCAGTAGATCTCGACGTCGGGGTGGGCCGAGGTGACCGCGCGCACCCCTTCCGGCGCGGCGATCAGGTTGACCAGCTTGATCCGGACCGCGCCCCAGCGCTTCAGGACCTCGATCGCCGCCGTCGCCGAGCCGCCCGTGGCGAGCATCGGGTCGAGGATGAGGCACAGATCGACGGTCGCGGAGTCCGGCAGCTTGTTGTAGTACTCGACCGGGCGGAGGGTCCGTTCGTCCCGGAAGAGCCCGAGGTGCCAGACCTGGGCGGTCGGCATCAGCTCGAGCATCGCGTCGACCATCCCCAGGCCGGCCCGCAGGATCGGCACCAGCCCGATCCGGTCGGCGAGCTGGTGCGCCTCGGTCGTCTCGAGCGGGGTCTCGACGGTCAGCGGGCGGACCCGGGCGTCCGCGAGGGCCTCGTAGCCGAGCAGCCAGGAAAGCTCCCGGACGACCTCGCGGAACTTCTTCGGTTCGGTCGTCACGCTGCGCAGGATCGCGAGCTTGTGGAGCACCGCCGGGTGGCGCGAGATGTGGAGGGCCGGCCAGGCGGAGGTGTCGGGTGGTTCCGGGAATGGTCCGGTCGGCTGGTCGGTGGCGGACGCGGCGGACAGGGCGGGTTGCGTCACGGGAGCCTCCGAAGATCGGGTTCCGGGGCATCCTAGCATCCCTCGGTCGGCGCCTGCCGACCGCTGGGCACGGGCCGCCCGAGCGCAGTATCCTCGACCTCCAGCCAGCCCGCAGGAGGTTCGTGCCCGTGCCCGATGCCGCAGCCGCAGCCGCAGCCGTCACCCGCCGGCCCGCCGCGACCGTGGCCGCCCGCCGCCGGTCCGGACCGCCGCCGGTCCTCGTGCGCCAGGTCCGGAACGGGATCGTCGAGAGCGAGCACCGTGGCCACATCGTCGAGACCGACGTCGAGGGCCGGATCATGCGCCTCCTCGGGGACCCGGATCGGCTGGTCACTCTGCGCTCGACGGTCAAGCCGTTCGGGGCGGTCGCGCTCGTCGAGGCCGGCGGACTCGAGGCCTGGGACATCACCCCGGCCGAGCTCGCGATCATGGCCAGCTCCCATTCGGGTGAGGACCTCCATGTCCGCACGATCCAGGCGATCTACCGGCGGGCGGGCGTCAGCCAGTCCGCCCTCGCCTGCGGCACCGAGGGGATGCCCCTCGACCCGCTGACCGCGGCCCGGCTGGCCCGAGACGGCGAGCGACCGAGCGCGATTCGCCACATGTGCTCGGGTCAGCATTCGGTCTTCCTGCTCCTGTGCAAGCTGCACGGCTGGCGGCCCGAGACGTACTGGGAGGAGGATCATCCGGCCCAGGTGGCCTATCGCTCGGCCGTGGCCAGGGCCTTCGGGGTGGACCCCGCTCGGCTCGTGACCGCCACCGACGGGTGCGGGATCCCAACGTATGCCTTTCCCCTGCGCGAGGTGGCCCGGGCGTACGCGTTCCTGGCCGACCCGTCGGCCGTCTCGCCCCGCGATCCGCGGAGCGCCCTGGCGCCCGCCCTGGTCAAGATCAGGGACGCGATGATCGCCCACCCGGAGATGGTCGCCGGCAACCGGGAGCGCCTCGACACGTCGCTCATGAAGGCGCTGCCCGGGCGGATCGTCAGCAAATCCGGGATGGAGGCGCTGCGAGGCCTGGCGATCCTGCCGGCCGCTCGATCGGGCGGGCGAGGCGGGCCGTCGGGGATGGCGATCAAGATCGAGGACGGAGACGGCTACGAGCGCGCCGGCTGGGCGGCCACGATCGAGGCCCTCGTCCAGGCCGGCGTCCTCGAGGGCCAGCCGCTGCGTGCGCTCGGTCGCTATCACCGACCTCCGTCATTCGACTCGCACGGGCGGCTGGCGGCCGAATCGATCGCCGACTTCGAGCTCGCGCCGGTCGGCGAGCTGATCGGCTGACGCGGGCGCCGATGCCGGTGCCGGCGGTGATCACGGGCGCGATCCGATGACCTTCTCCGGTGACCCCTACCGGATGCTCGGGCTGATGCCGGGAGCGACGCTCGACGAGGTGAAACGCGCCTACCGGCGCCTGGCCAAGCTGTACCACCCGGACTCGGCCGGCACCGCCGCGACAGCCCGGTTCATCGCCGTCCAGGGTGCCTACGAGATGCTGATGACGAGTGCCCGACGAGCCCCGACCGGAATGGCCGGCGGGACGGCGGCACGGTCCGCGGCCGGTGCGAGGTCCCGCCCCGCGCCGGGCGGTCGACCCGGAGCGGGGGCCCGGCCGGGCCCGGGCGGGCGAGCTGGCTCGAGCCCTCCCGGCTCGAGCGGTGGACCGAGTCCGGGCGGGCCGGGGAGGGGCGACCGGACTCGACCGGGCGGACCGGGCGCGACGGGAAGGCCCGGAGCCGGCTCATCGGCGTCATCCGCCCAAGGTGAGACGCCCCGGCGCGAACGGACCCGGCGCGGCGAGCGGGCCGTGCCCAGGGCTCGGCCCGGTTCCACCTCGTACGACGGGGCGGACCCGGAGGCCCCCGAGCCGTCGTGGCACGGGGCCACCTGGTACGGGGAGTCGTTGGGGACCTACTGGCGGGTCAATCCCAAGGAGTACGCGGATCCCCGCAAGCACGGCCCGGAGTACCAGGCCCGCGCCCGACGAGTCGCGGCCGCCGGCACCGACGATCCCACCGGCCCGGCCAAGGACGGCGGCCGGG
>JAKAHU010000044.1 GCA_021825385.1 Chloroflexota bacterium
TGGAGCGGATCGCCGAACTCGAGCGGTTCCAGAAGCTCACCGTCGGGCGCGAGCTGAAGATGATCGAGCTCAAGAAGGAGATCGAGGATCTGAAAGCGCTGGCTCCCGCGGGGAAGCCGACGGCGTGACCGGCGAGGTCGCGACCGGCGCCGAGCGAGACCCCGCCGCCGACCCTGGCAGCTACGCGAAGGCCATCCTCAACATCCTCGACGACGCCGCGGGCGAGAGGACCCGGCTCGCGGCCACGCAGAAGGCCATCCTCAACATCCTCGACGACTCTGCCGAGGAGAAGGCTCGCCTGGCCGACACCCAGCGCGCGGTGCTCAACATCCTCGAGGACTTCGACGCCGAGAAGAGCAAGGTCGAGCAGATCAACGCCGAGATGGCCGCCGAGATCGCCGAGCGCAAGCGGATCGAAGAGGAGCTGCTGAAGGCGAAGGCCGCCACCGACGCCTCCAACAGGGAACTCGAGGCCTTCAGCTATTCGGTGTCGCACGACCTGCGCGCGCCGCTGCGATCCATCGACGGCTTCAGCCAGGCGCTGCTCGAGGATTATGCCGACCGCCTCGACGAACCGGGTCGGGCGCACCTCGCGCGCGTGCGCGCCGCCACCGTGCGCATGGGCGGACTGATCGACGACCTGCTGCAGCTCTCGCGCATCACGCGCGCCGAGATGGTCCGCGAAACGGTGAACCTGAGCGTGCTCGCCGAGTCCGTCATGGGGGATCTGCAGCGCACCGAGCCGGCACGCCGGGTCGAGATCACCGTCCAGCCCGGGCTCCAGGCCGAGGGCGATCCCGATCTGCTGCGTATCGTGCTCGTGAACCTGCTGTCGAACGCCTGGAAGTTCACGGGTCGGCAACCGGCGGCGCGCATCGAGCTGGGCGCCCGGGGGAACGGGGGCGAGCGCGCGTTCTTCGTCCGCGACAACGGCGTCGGCTTCGACATGGCCTACGCCCCCAAGCTCTTCGGTGCCTTCCAGCGCCTGCACGCCCAGGGAGAGTTCCCCGGCACGGGGATCGGTCTCGCCACCGTGCAGCGGATTGTCAACCGTCACGGTGGCCGGGTCTGGGCCGAGGCCGCCGTGGATCAGGGTTCGACGTTCTACTTCGCGCTTCAGCCAGGCCGCAGCACCTGAGGAGGCAACATGGATGACATGGCCAAGATCATTCTGCTCGTCGAGGACAATCCGGACGACGAGGCGCTGACGCTGCGCGCCCTCAAGAAGAACAACATCCTCAACGAGGTGGTGGTCGCGCGCGACGGGGCCGAGGCGCTCGACTACCTGTTCTGTCGCGGCGCCCACGTCGGCCGCGACCCACAGACGCAGCCGGCGGTCACGCTGCTCGATCTCAAGCTGCCCAAGGTGGACGGGCTCGAGGTGCTGAAGGAGATCCGGGCCAACCCGTCCACGGCGCTGCTGCCGGTGGTGATCCTCACCTCCTCCAAGGAAGAGCCGGACCGCATCAACGGGTACCGCCTCGGCGCCAACAGCTACATCCGCAAGCCGGTCGACTTCGGTCAGTTCATGGAGGCGGTCCGGTCGCTCGGGTTGTACTGGCTGGTGCTGAACGAGGCTCCTCCCAGCCAGCGGGGAGAGCGGTGACGAGGTCGCTGCGTGCCCTGATCGTCGAGGATTCGGAGGATGACGCCGCGCTGCTGCTGCGCGAGTTGCGGCGCGGCGGGTACGAGCCGACGCATGCGCGGGTCGAGACTGCCGAGACGATGCGCGCCGAACTGTCGGGCCATCCCTGGGACATCGTGCTCTCCGACTTCACCATGCCGCAGTTCGACGCCTTCGATGCCCTGGCCGTGCTGCGCAGCACGGGGCTCGATCTCCCGTTCATCATCGTCTCGGGCACCATCGGCGAGGATCGCGCGGTGGCTGCCATGCAGGCGGGCGCGCACGACTACATCCTGAAGGGAAACCTGAAACGCCTGGTGCCTGCGGTGGAGCGTGAACTCGAACAGGCCGGGCAACGCCGGGCACGACGCCAGGCGGAGGAGGTGCTGCGCCACGCCCGAGCCACGGAGGTGCGCCTCGGTCGCCTCCTCGACGAGTCGTCGGACGAGATCCACGTGTTCGACGCGGAAACGCTGCGCTTCGTCCAGACCAATGCCGGCGCCCGGCGCAACCTCGGCTACACAGAAGACGAGCTCAGCCGGATGACGCCCGCCGATCTCCAGTCCGAGTACACGCCCGAGGACATCGTGGCGCTTCTGGAACCGCTCCGCGCCGGAGAGCGCGACCGGCTGCGGGTCGAGACGTTTCAGCGCCGGAAAGACGGCTCCACCTACCCGGTCGAGGTGCGGCTCCGATACGTCGCCTCCGAGGAGCCGCCGGTCTTCGTCACGATCGCCCAGGACATCACGGAGCGGCGGGCACTCGAGAGCCAGCTGCTCCAGGCCCAGAAGATGGAGGCGATCGGGCAGCTGGCGGGTGGGATCGCCCACGACTTCAACAACGTGCTCACCGCCATTCGCGGGTACGCCGAGTTCGCCCGTCGGGGCCTCGAGGAGGACGCCAGCCGCCGGAACGACCTCGATGAGGTCGTCGCGAACACCGATCGGGCAGCGTTGCTCGTTCGGCAGCTCCTGGCCTTCGGCCGCCGCCAGATGCTCTCACCACGCGTCATCGACCCGGTCGTGGTCGTCGAGGGCGTCGCTTCGCTGCTGCGCCGGCTGCTCGGCGAACATATCGAGCTCACGACGCACGCGGCGCATCGCTCGGCCCAGGTCAAGGCCGACCCGAGCCAGCTCGAGCAGGTGATCGTCAACCTGGCCGTGAACGCCCGCGACGCGATGCCCGACGGAGGACGGCTCACGATCGAGCTCACGGACGTCGAGCTGGGCCCCGGATACCCCGCCACGCACCTCGACGCGATCCCGGGCCCGTACGTGCTCCTCACGGTCTCCGATACCGGCGTCGGCATGGACGCCGAGACGCGGGCGCACATGTTCGAGCCGTTCTTCACGACCAAGGAGCCGGGCAAGGGGACCGGCATGGGCCTGGCGACGGTGTACGGCATCGTCAAGCAGTCCGGAGGGTTCATCTACGTCTATAGCGAGCCCGGCCGCGGCTCGACGTTCAAGATCTATCTGCCCCGCGTCATGGAGGAGCCGGCGGTGATGCTCGCGGACGCCGCGGCGGCCCGACCGTCGCTGTCCGGCGCAGAGACGATCCTCCTCGTCGAGGACGATCCCGCGGTGCGCGGCCTCGCGCGCCGCACGCTCGAGGAGCAGGGGTACACGGTGCTCGAGGCCGCGGGTGGCGCCGAGGCGCTTGCGATCGCCGCCTCGCATGTCGGCCCGATCGCGCTGCTCGTGACCGACGTCGTCATGCCCGGCCTGCAGGGCCACCAGCTCGCCGAGCAGCTCACGGCGGCACGGCCCGACCTGCGCGTCCTCTACGTGTCCGGGTTCACCGAGAACTCGGTGATTCACCATGGGGTGCCCGAGCAGGGAGTGGCATTCCTGTCGAAACCGTTCGGTGCCGACGCGTTGGGGGGAGCCGTGCGGCGGGTGCTCGACGGGCAGCCCGGATGACGGAGCCGGACCGACCGCTCGAGGCGGCGAGCGATCCCGTCCTCGTCGTGGACGACGAGGACGCCGTACGCAGTCTCTTCGCTCGGGCACTCCGCGACGCCGGGTACGACACCCGCGAGGCGGCCGACGGCGTCGAGGCACTCGACCTGCTCGAGCGCGAGCGAGTCGCGCTCATCGTGCTCGACAGTACGATGCCGCGGCTCGACGGGGCGGGGGTCGTCCGTGCCGTCCGCGAGCGCGCCGCCACGCGCACGCTGCCGGTCATCCTCATCACCGGCTCAGGCGACGAGAACAGCGTCATCACCGGCCTCGAGGCAGGAGCCGACGACTTCCTCGAGAAACCGGCCCGCCTCGACGAGGTCGTCGCGCGCGTTCGTGCGCACCTGCGGAGTCGCACGACCTGGTTGAGCGTGGTCGAGGAGGAGCTGCAGGGTCGCTCGGCGGTCGTCGAGGCCCTGAGCCACCTCGCCCTGCCCTTGGCAACCCCACCCGAGGAAGCTGCGGAAGCCATCGTCGCCGAGCTGTCGCGACGAACCGCCTGCGACTTCATCGCCGTCTGGCAGCTCATCCGAGGCGATCACCTGCTCGAGCTCGCGACGTACACCCGGATCGACGGCATGCGGCGCGGTGGGACCCCTGTCGAAACGGGCCTCTCGCGCGACCTGGTGGCTCGCGCCCGCCAGGGTCCGTGGGTCGAGGACGTCGTGCCGTCCGAGGGCGACGTGCGAGCGGCGGCATTCGTTGCGGCGAACGTCACCATCGGCGCCGGTGCACCGATCCATGCCGGCGACGAGCTGGTCGGCTTGCTGTGGCTCGGCGTCGGTCAGGAGGCGCAGCGGCCCGCGCCGGTTCGGAGGGCCGGGCTCCTCGCCTCCGCCATCGACTATGCGAGCATCCTCGGCGCCACCGTCGGGTCGGCCCTCGCCGATCGCCGCGGCAGGGCGGCGATCCGGGCGGAGCTCCAGGGCGCCCTCGCCGCTCGAGCGTTCCATCCCGTCTTCCAGCCGATGGTCGACCTCGGGTCGCGTCACATCGTCGGCTATGAGGCCCTGACCCGGTTCGCCGATGGCACCCGGCCGGACTTGCGGTTTGCGCAGGCCGCTGCGGTCGGTCTCGGACCCGACTACGAGCTCGCCGCGATCGAAGCAGCGCTCGCTGCCGCGTCACGCCTGCCTAGCGATGCGTTCCTGTCCCTCAACGCGTCGCCGGGTCTCGTGCTCGGAAGCACGCGCCGGCTACGAGAATCGATCCGATCGACCACCCGACAGCTCATCATCGAGCTCACCGAGCACGTCCCGATCGACGATTACGCGGCGGTTCGCGAGGCGATCGCAGAGCTCGGCGGTGTCGGCCTTGCGGTCGATGACGCCGGCGCCGGATACGCGAGCCTCCGGCACATCCTCGAGCTGGGACCGACGTTCGTGAAGCTCGACGTCAGCCTCGTTCGCGCCATCGAGGGCGACGGGCTCCGCCAGGCACTCGCGGCGGGTCTCGACTACTTCGCCCTCAGGAGTGGCTTTCACCTCATCGCCGAGGGCGTCGAGACCGAGGACGAGGCGGCCACGCTGGAAGGGCTGGGCATCGAGTTCGGGCAGGGCTACTTGTTCGGGCGCCCGGAACCGGTCGGGGACTGAACGCTGGCCGCCGGCCTCGCCGCGACCGAGGTGCTCTCGGGGTTGCGAGGCCACGACCCACGGACGCGCGCTCGTCGACAACGGGCTATCACTGCGGGACCGAGCTACGCATCTGTACAACTTGACAACTTGCGCTGCCTGAGGCAGGATCGGCTCATGCAGGAGCTCACCTACTCGGACGCACGGGCCGAACTCGCCAACCTCCACGAACACGCGCTGGCGCACCTGCCGACGAGGATCACCCGCCGTCGAGCGGATCCTGCTGTCCTCCTGTCCGAGGCGGACTTCCGCGCTCTGCTCAGCCGCTATGTGTTCAGCCCCGAAGTCTTCTTCGAGCCGTCGATCGTGTCGATCTGGCTGCCTGAGCTGGCCGTTTGGGGACGGGGCGGCTCGTTCGCCGAGGCGCGCGCAGATCTCCTCGGCGAACTCGACCAGTTGCTCGGGGTCCTCGAGACCGACGAGCGCGTCCGACTGGCGCCCAACATGGTCGAGCGGCTTCCCTGGATCTACCGACTGATGGGCGCGGCTTCCGACGAGGAGTTGGAAGGGATGCTCTTCGCCGAACCTGTGGTTGAGGCGTCTGCACCGGCCCTCGTCGGCGCCTGATCCTTGGCGACATTCCGGGATCTCCGTCAGTACGTCACGAACGACGGTTGGACCGAGGAGCCGAACCTCGCCCGCGGCCGCCGACGGACAGGCGATCATCGGCGTTACTTCCGCGAGCTGGCCGATGGAACGCGTCTGAGGACCAAGGTCTCCCACGACGAGGACGCCGAGATCGGCGAGGACCTGTTCCATCGGATCCTTCGGGATCAACTCGGGGTGACCGAGGAGCGGTTCTGGGAGGTTGTCCGGGGACAAGCGGGAACCGCGACCGAGGCGGCACAACCTGCCGTCGAACCGGTGCCGGGTTGGCTGGTGACGCGACTGCTCCTCACCGTCGGGCTGTCCGAGCCTCTGGTTGCGCAGATGACTCCTGACGAAGCGCGCGCCGCCTGGCTCGAGTACCAGGCCCAACCTCGCGAAGACACGTAGCGGTTCCGAATAGCGATCCCGAACCCGAGGTCAGCGACGGGGCGGCAAAGCTCGGCCCCCGAGGGAACCGCGCACGCGTCGCCGATAGGTGGGTCATACGCCCGCGGAGGATGGTGATGATCAAGCTCGAATCTGACTGATATCAGGCGGCTGCTCCAGCGTCACACAGTCGAGTTGCCTGACCAGCGCTCTGCCCCGGAAACCTCGATCTCCAGCGGGAGTCGGGCCGGGACGTTAAGGTCGGTTCTGGCGGTGCGACTCCTCTCGCCCCGACCAGATCCGCGAGCTGCCGCGTTTCGTGCTCAGAATCGCGGCAAGGAGGTCCCTCCCTCGGTCCTCATCTTGCACCGCCGTACCCGAGTTGTCCCGTCTCCTTGGCTCCGAGCCCCCCGATTCTGCAAGTGTCGATTGCCAGAAGCACTCCAATTTCGTAAACTGGCTCTATGCTGACCCGCGACCAGGTCAACGCGCTGAACCCCTGGTGGGGCGATGCGGGCTGGCGGCCGGCCGACGACCTGCACCTCGCCGCCGCTGCCGCGGCCCCGTTCCGCTGGGATCCGCGCCCGTTCGATCCAGACGACCTCGCCTCGGGCGCCGTGTTCACCCTGCGCGGCCTCCGCCAGAGCGGCAAGACGACGCTCGCCAAGCGCCTCATCGCCGATCGCGTCGCGGCGGGCCTCGCCCGCCGCACGTGCTTCCTCACGCTCCAGACCGTCACCACCGCCGACGAGCTGCGCGAGGCCGTCGAGCTCGTCCTGCGCCTCTGGCCGGACGCCCCCGGCGACTGGCTGTTCGTCCTCGATGAGCTCACCTTCGTCCCGGACTGGGCGCGCCCGATCGTCTACCTGCGCGAGCACGACCGCGCGTTCCACGCCGCGACCGTGCTCCTCACGGGATCGTCAGCCTACGACCTCGCAGGGTCGGCGGACCTCCTCCACGGCCGTCGCGGGCGCTGGCACCGGCCGCTCGACAGGCTGCACATGCCGATGAGCTTCCGCGACTACGCGGCCGCCCGGAACCCGGCGGCGCCGCCCTCGGCTCGGCCCGCCCTGGCGGACCTCCTCTCGCCCGATGGCCGCGCGCTCGTCGAGACGGCGAGCCTGCGCACGGGCGAGCTCGACCAGTACCTCGGCGAGTACGTCCGCTGCGGCGGCCTGCCGGCGCCGGTGGCCGACATGCTCCTCGACGGGCGCGTCGCGGACGGCACCGTCACCGAGCTCTGGCGGGGGCTCTCCGCCGACGCGCGGCGCCTGTCGCGCAGCGACCTCACGCTGCGCAAGCTCTTTGCCAGGACGGTGGTCGCGCTGTCCTCGATGACCGACACTGGGACCCTCGCTCATGAGCTCGACGTCAGCCGGCCCACCGCGGGCGCCTACGTGGACGTGCTCGCTGCGTCGTTCGCCCTGATCGCCCTCCATCAGCGCGACGCCAAGCGCCAGGACGGCCCGGCCCTTCGACGTCCGCGCAAGCTGTATCTGGGCGACCCGGCCCTGGCGGCGATCCCGGGCGTGCTCGGCGGCCCAATGCCGTCCGAGGGGGCGCTCGTGGAGAACGCGCTCGCGATCGCGCTCCTGCGCGCGGACCGGGCGGCGCTCGAGGGCTTCGCGCACCCCGACCACCTGTACTACTGGCGCAGCGCCGACGGTAGGGAGGTCGACTTCCTCGTCACCGAGCCCGCCCTCGTCGCGGTCGAGTCCAAGTACGCCGCGCACCGCACCGGCAAGGACTACGAGAGCATGACCAAGGCGTTCGGACGGGGGATCATGGTGAGCCGGCGGGACGTGGAGCTCGACCGCGAAGTCCTGACCGTGCCGGCCGGCGTGCTCCTGGCGCTCCTTGGCTGATGGGAGGATCACCGA
This sequence comes from Chloroflexota bacterium, assembly GCA_021825385.1. Taxonomy (GTDB): domain Bacteria; phylum Chloroflexota; class Limnocylindria; order Limnocylindrales; family CSP1-4; genus JAKAHU01. Next base: position 8,075 of record JAKAHU010000044.1, read on the forward strand.
TCCGCCGCACCCGGCTCTCGATCCGCGTCAACCTTGGTGAGGGTCGCGGGGAGCGTCTGTGGCCGCAGCCAGGCCGGATCTTCGCGGCGGCGGAGCCACACGTTCACCTGCGCGGTCCGGCTTCTTTGCTCCCGCGCCGTCCGGACTGCGACGATGACGCCCAGCCTCCTGTCCGTCGCTGGCCTTCATTCCCCGCTCGACAATGAAGGTATACGACGGTGTTGTGACCGTACACCTTCAATCTCTGCAGGAGAGTGAAGGTGTACGAGCGGGGTGGACATGGCCCGATGGGTGGAGCGGACCTGGGAGGGAGACCCGGGAGTGATGGGCGGGCGCCGTGCCCGGGCCTCCTTCCGGTACCGGGCCTTCGTCCCTGACCCGGTCGCTGCCCTCGCGCCCGTCGTCCCGTTCGAAGTGGCAGACGCCGCCGCCGACGCCGAGGCCGCGATCCGGGCGCTCAACGAGCGGGCGACCGTCGGCGGGCTCGAGGCGATCGGGCCGCTGCTCCTCAGGTCGGAGGCGGCGGCCTCGTCGCGCATCGAGGGCTACGACGTGTCCTCGCTCAACCTCGCCCGGGCCCTGGTCGATCCCAGAGCGGCGAGGGGGAGCGCCCGGACCGTCGCCGCGAACGTCTCCGCGATGGAGGAGGCCGTCGCAATCGCCGACCGGGAGGGGCCGGTCGGGGTGGACGACCTCCTCGCGATCCACGCGGTGCTGATGGCGGGCGACGAGCGCGCGCGCCCCGGCCGCGTGCGCGAGGAGCAGAACTGGATCGGCGGGCGCCTCGGCAACCCGTCCGACGCCGCCTTCGTGCCGCCGCCCGAGGACCTCGTCGCCCCGCTCCTCGACGACCTCGTCGCGTTCGTCGCGCGCGACGACCTCCCGGCGGTCGCCCAGGCGGCCATCGCCCACGCCCAGTTCGAGACGATCCACCCGTTCATCGACGGCAACGGGCGCGTCGGGCGCGCGCTCGTCCACGTGGTCCTTCGGCGCAGGGGCGCGGCCAGGAGGTTCGTGCCGCCGGTCTCCATCGTGCTGGCCGCCCGGCCCGCCGCGTACGTCGACGGCCTGACCGCCTTCCGCGAGGGGCGCGTCGCGGACTGGGTCGCCTCCTTCTCGGGGGTGGCCGCAAGGGCGGCGACGGTGTCGATCGAGCTCGCCGACCAGGTGGCCTGGCTGCAGGCCGCGTGGCGCGAGCGCGCCGGCCGCCCGAGGTCCGACTCCGCCGCCGCGCGACTGATCTCGCTGCTGCCGGCGCTCCCCGTCCTCTCCGCGCCGACCGCCCGGGGCGCCATCGGCGTGAGCCAGCAGCAGACGCTCGCCGCCTACGAGGCACGGGTTGTCGGCCGGTGAGGTGCGCTCCGCCCGGCCGGGCCACGTTCACTCCCCTGACGCGCGTCCCGAACGCGGTCCCGCGCCTGCCGGGGTGGGTGGCCGGCTCCCGGTCGCGCGCACCTTCAGTGGGAGTCGGACGCTGGACCGAGGGCGGCGACGCCGTTCTGGTCGTAGAGCGTCATCGCGAACCGGCCCGATGACCTGATGCCCGAGCAGTCGAAGGAGTACGCGAGCGCCACGCTGTCTCCCGGGGCCATGAACGGCTCCGACGACTTGATCCCGTTCCGGTTGAATGCCAGCAGCACGTTCGGCGACGGCGTGACCGAGTGCGAGCCCGCCTGCGGCCCGACGATCGTGAGGGAGGCCTGCGGGCTGCCCGCGCTCGTGTCGAGCGACCCGCCCGGGTCCATGTCCCAGTGCAGGACGGCAGGACCCAGCGCAGCGTTTGCGGGGACCGGCAGGCGTACCTCGAGCATGACGCTGGCCCCGGGCGCCAGCGAGGGCCCGATGGCGGCGCAGTTCAGGAGCAGGAACGCGGCCGTGGGCAGCTTGAGCGCCACGCCGCCGACGACCATGTTCTCCGAGTAGGTGGGGCAGGGGTCGAGCGGGGCGGCGTGGGTCCCGATGTTCGTGAGCGTCACGTAGTAGACGAGGTCGGCGCCTGGGGTGACGGACGACGGAACGGTCAGCGCGGCCGACGCTGGCTGCGGCGCGGACGCCGGCCCCTCCGGCGCGACCGGGGTGAAGGCGTGGGCGGTGAAGGTGGACGCGGCCGACGGGACGTCGCAGCGGGGCACCCCGCCGATCCCCGGCCCGGGCGACGTCGGGCCGGCGTCGATGGGTGCTCCCCCCGACGGGAGGGTGACGGCGAGGGACGTGACGACAGGCTTCGTGGCGCCGCACCAGTTCGACCACCACACGTAGTCCCCCGCTTTCCCGTGCGTCTCGAGGAGGACTGGGCCGGCGACCGCGCCCGGGACGTTGCCCCCGTCGCCGGGGTCGCCGCGGTACGTGATCGGCCCGACAGCCGTCGTGCCGGAGCGCAGCTCGACGAGCCGCGGGCTGCCCTCGAGGGCGCAGGCGCGCGTGCCGACGTTGGTCACGGTGAGCGAGCCGAGCATCTGCCCGCCTCCCCCCTGCCACCCGGCGGACGCGGCGAGGTCGCCGGGGAGGCAGGGGGGCGTCCCCGGCGGGACGGCGGCCGGCGTCGGCGAAGGGGCCGTCAGGGCCGACTGGTCGAGCCACGGGACGATCGAACCCGAGGGTCTCGGGTCCCCAGCCGGGCTGGCGGACTGCCCTGTCGGCGAGACCGCCGCCGTTGCTGCCGGGCCCACGGCCGAGCCCGGCTGGCTCGCGAGGGGCGACGCGGCGCTCCCGCACGCCGCTACCAGGGAGGCGCTGACCAGCGCGCTCGAGAGAGCCGCGAGCCTCCGTCTCGTCATTGGTGACTGCGCCTGCCCGGGCGCGTGCGGCGCGAGGCCCCGGCGAGGCCGGCGAGGCCCGCGAGGACGAGGATCGCCGCCCGCCAGTCTGCGGCCGCCGGGGCTAGCGAGGCGGGTAGCGCGTCCGTTGCCGGGAGGCGCCCGAACCACGCCAGCAGGGCCGCGAGGGTCTGGGGAGTGCCCGGATGCTGCTGGTATCGCTCGGGGTCCAGCGCGCCGGAGGCCGCGACGTGCCATGCGATGGTCACCGCGCGGGAGTCGAGCGTCGAAGGGTCGCGGAACGCGACGACCGCCCGCTTCCACCCAGGCTGGACCGCGGCCGAAGGTGTCACGGGGAAGCGCAGTGTCGCTGCGGCGTGGCCCTTGAGGACCCGCTCGACCTCGAGGTCGAAGCCGCCGTCGGAACGCTGCGTGACGTCCGCGAGCACGACGAGCCGCGACGAGCCCACGACGTCCGAGAAGGTGGTGGATGCGAGCCCGGAGTCGGCCATGGCCGTGGCGCCGACGGCTGCAAAGAGAGCCGCGGCCAGCCCGGCCGAGAGGAGCGCCCTGCCGATCATCTCTGAGCCGTGCCTCCACTGCCCGTGGGTCGGGTGTTCGACGCGCCCGCCGCCTGGACTGTGGTGCGCTCCTGGCGGCGTGACCGCAAGGGCCTGATCGGCTCGCGCCTACGGCATCGCCCACCCGTCGGGCGGCACCGTGAAGGCGGCGACGCTCGCCTTCCACGGCCCGCCGGGCGTCGAGCCGTGCGGCGGCGTCCGGGAGAGGCCGACGGCGGCGACCTTGGCCGTCCCCGAGAAGCCGACCCAGCCGTGCATCGAGGCGCCCGGCACGATGATCGGGCCGAAGCAGACCACCGGCGACTCGGCGCCGGGCCACAGCACGCTGCACTGGAAGGGCCCCGGCTGGATGCGGACCTGGGTCACGGGCAGGCCCAGCGGCGCGACGACGGCCTCGACGGCCGCGAGCGCCGACGGGCAGGGATCGCCCGAGCCGCCCGGCGCGACCTCGGCCGGCTCGGGGACGCAGACGATCGAGGCGCTGGGGGACGGCGACGCGGTCGCGGTCGCCGGGGGCGACGGGCTCGCCGGGGGCGGGGGCGAGGGCGGGGGCGACGGGGTTGTGGACTGCGGAGGCGGCTGCGTCGGGGCGGCGGTAGGCGCCGGGGAGGCGCAGGCCGCCAGCGTTACCAGCAGGAGCAGAGCGGCGAGTCGGCGCATCGCACCCGGTGACGGACGTGGAGGCGTGGAGGTTCCGCGGGGCAGGACAGCCAGTCTAGCCGCGCGCGTTGGCTCGTCGTCCTCGGCAGCCGCGGATTCAGGATTCACCCGAGCTGCGCGCCTTTCGGGTTGCACCGCGTCGCGCCCTGCGACAATCGGCGGGTGGACCTCCTCGACAGCGTTCCGCGCTTCGGACTGACGCTGTTCGAGCGCGGCCTCGCCGCGGTCGCCCTCGCCTGGGCCGTCCTCACCGCGGTCCGCTGGCGCCGCTCGGGCGTACGCGCCGCCCTCTCGCTGTCCGTGCCCGAGGCGCTGATCGCGATCGGTGCGGTCGGCGTCTGGGCATTCACCGTCGCCCCCGACAAGATCTTCCTGCCCGGCGACATCCCGCAGCACATGCCGGTCAACCTCGTCCCGGTCCTGCCCCTCGTCTCGGATCTCCTGGGGCCCGAAGGCTGGTTCCTGAACGGCCCGAACCTCGTGGCGAACCTCGTGCTCTACGCCCCGATAGGGTTCGGCCTCCGCTGGCGGTTCGGCCTGCGCATGCGGTGGATCCTGCTGGCAGCGGCAGCCCTGAGCACGGCCGTCGAGGTGTCGCAGGCGCTCTCGGACCAGATGCGGACCCCCGACGTCAACGACGTCCTCCTGAACACGGTCAGCGCGGCCGTGGGTGCGTTGGCGTTCACGGCGGCGCACCGGCTGCTCGCCGTCCGTGGCCGGGGACGCCGAGCCGCGGCACCGGAGCCGGATGCGGCTGGGTAAGCTACTGTCCGCCGCCTCGCCTCACCCTCGGGTTCAGGCTGCCGCAGCGCCAGGGTCCACATCCAGGCGAGAAGGGTCACGCGCTCCGGAGCCACTCGCACGGCTCGGACGGCTCGGTCAGCCGCATCGTGGTCGGAAGGTCGGTGGCCGCGGGGCTATGCCTCTCGCCCAGACCAGTACGCATGTTCTATGTCGCACCGTCGTCGCTGCGGCGCAGAAGTCCGCTATCCCCGCCGCCCTGTCGTCGTGGTTCAGGGCGACGCCTTCAACGCGAGCACCCTTCGGGCCGTCCTCTGCGTCGTGCTCACGAGCAACGTGAAGTGGGCCGAGGCGCCGGCCAACGTGCTGCTCGCCGCCAAGGCCACGGGCCTGCCGAAGCCGTCGGTCGCCAACGTCTCGCAGCTCGTGACCCTCGACCGCGGGGCGCTCACCGAGCGGGCCGGCCGCCTCTCGGCGTCGGGCCTCGAGCTCGTGCTCGCCGGTTCGACGTCGTCCTCGGGCGGGGCTGACGACAGCCCTCCCCCGGTCGCCGCCACCTGCTACGAGGACCACAGTCCGCGGCCCGTGGCGACGGAGGTCCGACCGGGGATCATGGCCGTGCGCGGGGAGGGTCGGCCCAGCAAGCGCCTCCGGCGCGCGCTCGAGCGACTGCGGCGGGCCGCCGACGCCTGAGCCCGAAGCCGGAAGAGGCCGTCCCCACCAAGCGCGTCATGCAGGGCCGTCGCCACCAGTCGCCCCACAGGGTCTGGTTGCCCCCAATCGCCCGGTCGACGATGCTCTGCATGTGGGACGAGGACCAGAGCGCCGGCGACGGGGCAACGCACGCGACAGCGCGAAACACCAGGTGACTTCCCCGGTCGAGGCACTCCGGCGCGCCGGCAGCTCCACCGACGACATGCTGCGCGCGACGGTGGGCGGCCTTCTCCCGATCCGCGTCGCAGACCCCGTCGAGCGCCTCGCAGACCGCGTCACCAACGGCGTCTGGGCCGCCGGGCGGGCGGGCTGACGCGATGGGCGTCGTCCTCGGAATCGACGTCTCGACCACCGCGACCAAGGCCGTCCTCGTGGACGGGGCGGGCCGCGTCGTCGGCATCGCCTCGTCTGGGTACGGCTTCGAGGCCCCGCGGCCGCTGTGGTCGGAGCAGGACCCCGCCTTGTGGTGGGCGGCGGCGCAGGAGGCCATCCCCCGGGCGCTCGCCGTTGCGGGGCTCGCGGGCGACGACGTCGAGGCCGTGGGTCTCACCGGTCAGATGCACGGCCTCGTGCTGCTCGATGCGGCAGACGAGGTCATCCGGGCCGCCATCCTGTGGAACGACCAGCGGACCGGGGCCGAGTGCGACGCGATCCGTGCCGCGCTCGGGCCGGCGCACCTCGTCGAGCTCACGGGCAACGACGCCCTGACCGGCTTCACCGCGCCGAAGCTCGCCTGGGTGAGGGCGCACGAGCCGGCGAACTGGGCACGAGCGGCCCACGTGCTGCTCCCGAAGGACTACGTCCGGCTCAAGCTCACGGGCGTCCACGCGATGGACAGGGCCGACGGCTCCGGCACCATCCTGTTCGACCTAGCGGCCCGCTCCTGGTCGCCGGAGGTCCTCGCGGCACTCGCGATCGACCCGGCGTGGATGCCGCCGACCTTCGAGGGCCCAGAGCTCACCGGGGCCGTCACGCCGGCTGCGGCTGCCGCCACGGGCCTGCAGGAGGGCACGCCGGTGGTGGCCGGCGGCGGCGATCAGGCCGCGAACGCGGTCGGTGTCGGCGCGATCGCGTCTGGACGCGTGGCGATGTCCGTGGGGACCTCGGGGGTGACGTTCGCCGCCACGGACCGGCCGCTCTTCGAGCCGGCGGGGCGCGTCCATGCGTTCTGCCACGCCGTGCCCGGGCGGTGGCACCTGATGAGCGTGATGCTCTCCGCGGCCGGCAGCCTGCGCTGGTTCCGGGACGCCCTCGCGCCGGGCGTCGCGTATGCGGACCTCGCGGCGGGCGCGGGCGAGGTTCCCGCGGGCAGCGACGGCCTGCTGTTCCTGCCGTACCTGTCCGGAGAGCGATCGCCGCACCCTGACCCGCTCGCGCGTGGCGCGTTCGTCGGGCTGACGCTCGCCCACGACCGGCGGTACCTCACGCGGGCGGTCATGGAGGGCGTCGCCTTCGGCCTGCGCGACGGGCTCGACCTCATGGTCGCCGCGGGGATGCCTCGGCCCTCGCAGGTCCTCGGCTCGGGTGGCGGCACGGCGAGCCCGGTGTGGCGGCAGATCCTCGCAGACGTCCTGGGCGCGTCGATCGCCACGCCGGCCACGACCGAGGGCGCGGCGTACGGCGCCGCCGTGCTGGCCGCGGTCGGCGTGGGTTGGTTCGGCACCGTGGAGGCGGCAACGGACGCCCTGGTGCGCGCCACCCCGGCGGCAGAGCCCGGCCCGGACGCCTCGGCCTACGTCGACGCCCACGCCCGCTACCGCGACCTCTATCCGGCGCTCGCGCCCGAGTTCCACAGGATGGGCCCGCCTGGCCGCTGACCAGCGGGGCCCCGACGACGCCTGCGCGGACGTTCGCGCCGCGGACCGCGTCGATGATCAGTCGGGCGTGAACGGGGCGCCGGTCTGGCGATGCAGCCGCGGCGAGGTCGGGCCCTGGATCGCCGCGACCAGTGCACGGGCTGATGCGACATCTGCTGTTCCGGCGAGCAGCTCTATCGACACCCGGAAGGCGGTCCGGCCGCCGGGTGCCAGGCGCTGGACCCGGCCCCGGGTCCGCTCGAACGTCCGCAGGTTCGGGTAGTTTGTGCTCGGCTCGAGCCCCACGACATAGCCGTCTCGCGGGTCGCCGAGGAGCTTCCACACGACGAGGTGCGGCAGTGTGGAGCGGTCGAAACGGACGAGCGCGCCGGCCTGCCGATCGGGAGACTCGAGGAGCGCAGCCGCCCACCCGTCTGCGTCGGCGCGCGGGAGGCAGAGGAACACGTCCTCCGGGCGCCCGGGCTGCGGGGCCGCGCAGGTGGCGAGCCCGTCCATCGCTGCGGCCACGTGCGGCGTGTACGGGGCGATCTCGTCGGCAGCGACGCTGATCCTCGATCCGGGCCCAACCAGCGGAGCACCGAAGTTGAGGTGGTAGAGCAGCTGCAGCTCCGCGACCTGGCCGCTCAGGTTCTCCACCTCGTCGGTGACGGACAGGCGACCCGTCCCCGCCTCGTACTCGTAGACCGTGCGAAGGAGGAGGCGCGGACCGAAGAACGCGGCCTCGAGCACGTCGCCGATGACCCGGATCCTGGCAGGCGGGCCCGGCTCGACCTCGACGACCGCCCAGTGCGCTGGCAGGTTCGCGATCCGGCCGTGCTGCGTCAGGACCTCAGTCCGCGCGACGCCCTGGTCGTCGGTCCACGCATCAACGCCCGGCACGCCGTTGGAGCTCAGCCCGCACCGCACGACCCACTCGTCGAAGCCGCCGAGCCAGCCCCGTCCGCCGGCGAGCGCCAGCTCGACGTGCTTGGGGTGGACCGGCCCGGCGACCGGCGAGCCCCACGTCAGCGGCATCCCGCGGAACGCGCCCTTCCAGACGCCCATGCCGCGCGTCGGGATGATGCTGAAGGACAGATCGTCGGAGGCGACCTCGATGAGTTGGACTCCGTCGGCGACCCCGCCGGCCAGGCGTCGGGAGGTGACTTCGAGGCCGGCCGCGGACGCCAGCTGGGGAGCCTCTCGCGTGAGCGAGAAGTCGGCGTCCACGATTCCCGTCTGCGCGTCGAGCAGCGTCCACTGCCGCAGTTCGGTCACCGCAACCTCCGTCGTCCGAACGGTGGGCGCCCCTCACGGGGGCGCGGGACACCATCCCGACGATCGAGGATACGCTTCGCGCGGGCTCAATTGACAGCGCTGCCGATTCGCGTGGCCCGGCGTCGGCAGACCGGTCTGCGACCGATGCGGCCGAGCCCCGGACCGATGGATGGCCGAGCAGTCGTGGGCAGTGATGACGGAGGCGCGATGATGGGCACGACACGGCGCGTGGTCGTGAGGGTGGACGGCGAGGTTGCGCTCGAGTCGGCGCCCGACCCGGAGCCCGCGGAGGGAGAGGCGCGCGTCCGCCTGGTCGCTTGCGGGATCTGCGGCTCCGACGTCCACGCCGCCCACGGACGCCACCCCTGGGTGCCACGGCCGTACCACCCCGGGCACGAGCTCGTCGGCGTGGTGGAGCGGGCCGGATCCGGGGCGGGGATCCGCCCGGGAGCGCGCGTGGCGGTGGAGCCGATCCTCGCGTGCGGGACCTGCAAGCGCTGCCGGAGCGGCGAGTACAACCTGTGCCGCACCATGGCGTTCTTCGGTTGCACCACGCCGCTCGGTGGCATGGCCGACCGCTTCGTGATCCCCGCCGATCGGCTGATCCCACTGCCCGACTCGATCAGCGACATCGACGCGCTGCTCGTCGAGCCCCTGTCGACGCCGGTGCACGCGGTTCGTCTTGCGGGTGGCGACCTGTCCGGGCGCACGGTGGCGATCCTGGGCGCCGGGACGATCGGGCTGCTGGTCCTGACGGTGGCGCGGCAGGCGAACGCGAGCCGGATCGTCGTGTGCGAGCCGATCGCGGCGAAGCGGGAGCGCGCGCTTCGGCTGGGCGCGGACGCCGTCTTCGACCCGCGCGACGCAGGTGTGGTGGATCTCGTTCGGGCCGAGCTCGGCGAGAGCGCGGACGTCGTGTTCGACTGCGTCGCGGTCCAGTCGACCATGGACCAGGCCGTCGGGATGGCGATCA
>JAKAHU010000301.1 GCA_021825385.1 Chloroflexota bacterium
CACCTGGGCCGGCGTCCCGGTCAGGGCGGTCAGGCCGGCGGGCAGGAAGCGGGCGTACTCGCGCAGCCAGGCGACCGTGTCCCGCTCCGGGTCGATGGTGATGAACAGCGCCCGCGTCCCGGTGCCGACCGTCCGCAGGACCTCGCCGATCGTTCCGATCGTGGCCGGGCAGACGTCGGGGCAGTGGGTGTAGCCGAAGAAGACGAGCACCTGCTGGCCGCGCTGCGAGGCGAGTGAGAACGGCCGGCCGTTAGGGTCGACGAGTTCGATCGGCGGCGCGTCACGGATCGCCGGGTAGAGGAACGAGCTCGCCGCGGCCGTGCCCGAACCGGCCGTGCCCGATGGCTCGCCCGCACCGGAACCTGCTCCGCCCGCCGAGCCGGGCCAGCCGGCCGGTGCCACGACCCCCCGATTGAGCACGACCAGGGCGACCAGCCCGCCCAGGAGGGCGACGACGAGGGCGAGCAGGAGCCCGCTCACGACGACCGCGGCGCGATCGTCCGGACGCGGGCCTGAGGACGGGCCGACGGGAGGCACGGACACCTAGCCCTGGCGGACGTCGGCCTCGACGACGACCGTGCCGGCGCGCTCGAAGACGAGCTCGAGCTTCACCTTCGAGCCCACCTCGAGCGGTGTCGTCAGGCCCATGATCATCAGGTGGTAGCCGCCCGGCTCGAGCTTGACCGTCCCACCGGCTGGCACCTCGAGGCGGGAGATCGGATGCATCCCCATCATCCCGCTCGCATCGGTCGTCGTCTCGTGGATCTCGACCGAGCTCGCGCCCGGGATCGACACGCTCAGGAGGGCATCGGCCTGATTCGACCGGTTCGTGATCACCAGGTAGGCCGCGGCCGGACGGTCGGGGCCCATCGCCGGGCGGACCCAGGCGTCGCTGATCGTCGGCCCGCTCGTGCCCCCGGTCGAGCAGGCCGCCAGGGTCGCGGCGGCGACTGCGACCGCCACGGTCAGGACGACGACGGAGACAAGGGAGCTGACGGAGCGAGAGCGCATCGGGGGCCTCCGGGCGGGGAACGATGCTCGAAACCGACCGCAGGGTACACGGGCTCCCGGAACGGCGTCAGGTCCGTCCGGCTCTTGCCCCGGGGGCCACGAAGCCCGCCGGCGCCTGGCGCAGGGGCCCGGGCCTGGCGCGAGTCGTCGGGCCTAGCGCGGAGCGCACTCCGGCCACTACCCTTGCCGACGAGCGAACGAGCCGCCCGGGGCGGACGAGACGAACTGGAGGATCGTGACGTGGTCGAGCACGCCCAGGCGGTGATCATCGGTGGCGGCGTCGGCGGGACGAGCATCGCCTACCACCTGACGGCCCTTGGCTGGCGCGAGATCGTGCTCCTCGATCGGGCCGAGCTCACCTCGGGCTCGACCTTCCACTCGGCCGGACTGGTCGGACAGCTGCGCTCGACGGTGACCCTGACCCGGATGATGATGTACGGGGCCGAGCTGTACCGGCGCCTGAAGGACGAGACCGGGCTCGACCCGTCCTGGCACGAGGTTGGCTCACTCCGGCTCGCCTCCACACCCGAGCGGATGGAGGAGCTCCGCCGCCAGGCCGGCTGGGCCAAGACGTTCGGCCTCCCGCTCGAGCTGATCACCCCGTCCGAGGCGCAGGCGCTCTTCCCGTTGATGTCGACCGAGGGCGTCCTCGGTGCGGTCTACCTGCCGACCGACGGCTGGCTCGACCCGTCCGGGCTCACGTTCGCCCTGGCCGCCGGGGCGCGCCGGCGCGGCGCCCGGATCCGCACCCGAGCCCGCGTCGTCGGGATCGAGGTCCGGGGTGGCCGGGTGCGCGGGGTCACCCTCGAGCACGGCGGCGAGCGCGAGACGATCGCCACCGAGGTCGTCGTGAACGCGGCCGGGATGTTCGCCCCCGAGATCGGGCGGCTGGCCGGGGTGAACGTCCCGATCATCCCGATGGCCCACGAGTACCTGTTCACCGAGCGGATCGAGGGCGTCGAACCGACCCTCCCGACGATGCGCGACCCCGACCACCTGTGCTACTTCCGCGAGGAGGTGGGCGGCCTGTGCATGGGCGGCTACGAGCGCCATCCGGCCCCCTGGGCACTCGACGGGATCCCGCCCGACTTCAATGGCCAGCTCCTTGCGCCCGACTGGCCACGCTTCGAGGAGATCATGGCCGGCGCGATCGAGCGGGTCCCCGCGATCGCCGACGCGGGGGTGAGCCGGATGATCAACGGCCCCGAGGCGTTCACCCCGGACAACGAGTTCATCCTCGGCGAGTCGGAGGTCCGCGGCTTCTTCGTCGCGGCCGGGTTCTGCGCCCACGGGATCGCCGGAGCCGGCGGGATCGGGCGTCAGATGGCCCACTGGATCGCCGAGGGCGAGCCCGAGCTCGACCTCTGGAAGATGGATATCCGCCGCTTCGGGACCCAGTACCGGAGCCAGGCCTACACGCTCGCCCGGACGCGGGAGGTGTACGAGACCTATTACGACATCCACTACCCGGCCCAGGAGCGCCAGGCGGGCCGCCCGCTTCGGCTCTCACCGGCCTACGCCCGCCTCGCCGCGCTCGGCTGCGTGTTCGGCGAGAAGTCGGGCTGGGAGCGCCCGAACTGGTTCGAGCCGAATGCCGCCGGGGCCGGGGTCGCTGATCCGGCGGCGCTCGAGGCGCTCCGGCCGCGGGGTTGGGCCGGCCGGTTCTGGAGCCCGGCGATCGGGGCCGAGGCGCTCGCGGCGCGGACGACCGCCGCCCTCTTCGACGAGACGAGCTTTGCCAAGATCGAGGTCGCCGGTCCGGGGGCCACGGCGTTCCTCCAGCGCCTGTGCGCGAACGAGATCGACCGGCCGGTCGGGACGATCACGTACACCCAGATGCTCAACCGCCGGGGCGGGATCGAATGCGACTTCACGGTCACCCGGCTCGCCGCGGACCGGTTCCTGATCGTGACCGGGACCGCGTTCGGCAACCATGACCTGGGCTGGATCCGCCGCCACGCTCCGACCGACGGCAGCGTCCTCGTCTCGGACGTCACCTCGTCGCGTGCCTGCTTCGGGCTGTGGGGGCCGCGGGCCCGCCAGATCCTCGCCCCGCTGACCAAGGACGACCTCTCGAACGAGGCGTTCCCGTACCTCACCGCCCGCCCGATCACGGTCGGCAGCGTGCCCGTCCTCGCCCTCCGGGTGACCTACGTTGGCGAGCTCGGCTGGGAGCTCTACCCGCCGATGGAGTACGGGCTCACGCTCTGGGACACGCTCTGGGAGGCGGGCCGGAGCGAGGGCCTCGTCGCCGGCGGCTACCGCGCGATCGACGCGCTCCGGCTCGAGAAGGGCTACCGGGTCTGGTCGAGCGACATCACGCCCGAGGAGACGCCCGACGAGGCCGGCCTGGGGTTCGCCGTCAAGCTCGACAAGGGCGTCGACTTCATCGGCCGGGAGGCGCTCGTGGCGGCGAGGGCGGCCGGGCCGCGCAAGCGGCTGCGCTGCCTCGTCCTCGACGACCCGCGTTCGGTCGCGCTGGGCAACGAGCCGGTCCGGATCGGCGGCGCGATCGCCGGCCGGGTCACCTCGGGCGGCTACGGGTTCGCCGTCGAGCGCTCGATCGCCTATGCCTACCTGCCCCCGGAGGTTCCGCTCGGGGCCCGCGGCGAGATCGACTTGTTCGGCGAACGGGTGGGCTGCGAGGTCGTCCGGGAGCCGCTCTTCGACCCGGGCGGGTCGCGGCTCCGGTCCTGAGCGGAGGCCCCAACCGAGCGGAGGCCCCAACGCGGTCTCGAGCCACGAGCCGCGCGTGGCCGTTGACGCTCACTGGGGGTCCGTCTATGCTGGCG
>JAKAHU010000045.1 GCA_021825385.1 Chloroflexota bacterium
CCGACGACGTCGCCGCGGCCGCCTCCCGGGCCGCCGCCGCGCAGCCGGCGTGGGCCGAGACAAGCTACGCCGAGCGCGCCCGGATCCTCCGCCGCGCGGCCCAGATCTATGAGGAGCACCGCGAGGAGTTCGGCTCGTGGACGCAGCGCGAGACCGGCGCCGTCCACGGGAAGATGCACCACGAGCAGAACTTCACGATCGAGGAGCTCCACAACGCGGCGACGCTCCCGTACCAGGCGTACGGCGAGCTCGTGCCGTCCATCCAGACCCAGCGGCTGTCGATGCTGCGCCGGATCCCGGTCGGGGTCATCGGCACGATCACGCCGTGGAACTCGCCGAGCGTGCTCGGGATGCGGGTCATCGCGCCCGCGCTCGCGCTCGGCAACGCGGTCGTGCTCAAGCCCGATCCCCAGACGCCGGTCTGCGGCGGCCTCATGTTCGAGGCGATCTTCCGAGAGGCGGGCCTGCCCGATGGCCTCCTCCAGGTCGTCGTCGGCGGGGCCGAGACCGGCGAGGCGCTCGTCACCGACCCGAACGTCAACGCGGTCTCGTTCACCGGCTCGACCGCGGCCGGGCGCCGCGTCGGCGAGCTCGCTGGGCGGCTGCTCAAGAAGGTCTCGCTCGAGCTCGGCGGCAACAACGCGTTCATCGTCCTCGACGACGCGGACCTCGAGGCGGCCGCCTCGGCCGGCGCCTACTCCTCGTTCCAGTTCCAGGGCCAGGTCTGCTTCGCCGCCGGCCGCGACATCGTCCACCGGAGCGTCGCCGGCGACTACGTCGACGCGCTCGCCGAGAAAGCGAGGCGGCTGCGGCTCGGCGACCCGTACTGCGAGGACGTCGACCTCGGACCGATCGTCAACGAGAAGCAGCTCGCCCGGGTGGACGGCATCGTCCGGCGCTCGATCGACGCTGGCGCGCGGCTCGTCGAGGGCGGCACGCACGACGGCCTGTTCTACCGCCCGACGGTCCTCGCCGACGTCCGCCAGGACCACGCGGCGTGGCGCGAGGAGATCTTCGGCCCGGTCGCGCCGGTCGTGACGTTCGACACCGACGACGAGGCGCTCGCGCTCGCCAACGACAGCGAGTACGGCCTGGCCGGCGGCGTCTATTCCCGATCGATCTCCCGCGGTCTCGCGATCGCCCAGCGGATCCGGGCGGGCATGGTCCACGTCAACGACCAGCCGATCAACGACGAGGCGGTCATCCCGTTCGGCGGGATGGGCGCGTCGGGCAACGGCGGTCGGTTCGGTGGCCCGGCCAACTGGGACGAGTTCACCCAGTGGCAGTGGGTCACGGTCCGCGACGAGCCGCGCTCCTTCCCGTACCCGTACTGAGCCGGCTGTCGTGGCGTCGATCACCGAAGTCGCCCGCCTCGCCGGAGTCTCGGTCGCCACCGCCTCGCGGGTCGTCTCCGAGGCCGACTACCCGGTCAGCGCCGCCACCCGCGAGCGCGTCCTCGACGCGGCCCGCGCGCTCGACTACGTCCCGAACGCGCTCGCCCGCGGCCTGCTGAAGAGCCGGATCCCGGTCGTCGGGGTGATCGTCCACGACATCACCGACCCGTACTTCGCGGAGGTCGTGCGCGGGGTCGAGGATGCGGCGACCGCGTCGGGCTACCTCGTTATCACGTGCAGCTCGGAGCGCGACGCCGAGCGCGAGTCGTCGTACGTCCGGCTGCTCCGGTCGATGCGGGCGGCGGCCGTGATCTTCGCCGGCAGTGGTCTCGACGATCCCGCGCTGAACGAGGAGCTGCCGAAGCACCTCGGAGCGATGCGCGAGGCCGGGGCCGCGGTCGTCCATCTCTCGCCGCACGCGTTCGGCGAGCCCGAGATCAGCGTCGACAACGCGCGCGGGATCGCCTCGATGGTCGCGGCGCTCGTCGAGCTCGGCCATCGCGACATCGCGTTCCTCGCCGGACCGACGTCGCTGTACGTCGCGCGCGAGCGGCTCGCCGGCTACCGCCAAGGGCTCGAGGAGGCCGGGCTGCCGTTCGACGAGCGGCTCGTCGTCCGGACGACGTTCGACCACGAGGGAGGCGCGCAGGCCGTCGACACGCTGCTCGCCGGGGAGCGGCCGTTCACCGCGATCTGCGCCGCCAACGACCTGCTCGCGCTCGGGGCGCTCCAGCGGCTGGCCAGCCTCGGCGTCGACGTGCCGGGCGCGGTCTCGGTGGCCGGCTTCGATGACGTCCGGATCGCATCGATGAGCGCGCCGAGCCTCTCGACGGTCCGCCTCCCGCTCAACGAGCTCGGCCGGCGCGGCTTCGAGTACGCACTCGACGTCCTCGCCGACCGCGAGCCCTCGACCGTTCACCTGCCGACCGAGGTCGTCCTGCGCGACTCGACCTCCCCGCCGCCCGCGGTCCCGGTCACCGGGCGGCAGGGCACGGAGCGGACGGTGGCGACGACCGCATGACGACCGCCGCGACCGCGCCCGGCCGCCTCGAGGGCACCCCCGCCACCCAGATCGCGGTGCGCGGCGCGGCCAAGCGGTACCGCACGAGCCAGGGCACCCAGGAGGCGCTCGCCTCGGTCGACCTCGAGATCCCGCGCGGCCAGTTCGTGTCGCTGCTCGGGCCGTCGGGCTGCGGCAAGACCACCCTGCTCAAGCTCATCGGCGGGCTCATCCCGTGCTCATCGGGGGAGCTGCTCGTCGACGGCGAGCCGGTCGAGAAAGCGCTCAAGCAGCGCAAGTTCGCCTTCGTCTTCCAGGACGCGACGCTGCTGCCGTGGAAGAACGTCGTCGACAACGCCAGCCTGCTGCTCGACATCACCGGCAACGCCTCGGGTGGCGGCGATCGCGTCCGGTCGCTGCTGCGGACGGTCGGGCTCGGCGGGTTCGAGGAGTTCTACCCGGCCCAGCTGTCGGGCGGCATGAAGCAGCGGGTCGCGCTGGCCCGGGCGCTCGCGCTCGGACCCGAGATCCTGCTCATGGACGAGCCGTTCGCCGCGCTCGACGCGATCACCCGCGACCGGATGGGCGAGGAGTTGCTGAAGATCCTCGACGGTGGGCGGACCGTCGTGTTCGTCACGCACTCGATCCCGGAGGCCGTGCTGCTGTCCGACCGGGTCGTCGTCATGTCCGCCCGGCCCGGCCGCGTCGTCGCCGACATCCCGATCGGCCTGCCGCGACCGCGGAGCGCGGACGTGCGCCGCAGCCCGCAGTTCGGCGAGTACGAGCACCGCCTGCGCTCGTACATCGAGGACGACCCGGAGGCCCACCGTGACTGAGCGGCTCGACGCGGCGTCCCGATCCACCTCGGCTGCCGCGGGTGCCGCTGCCCGCGCGGACAGGGGCCCGTCGCTGCGTGCCCGGGCCGCCCAGCGGATCCTGCCAGCGGCCTTCCTGCTCCTGCTCATCGTGCTCTGGGAGATCGTCGCCGCGATCGGCGACGTCCCGCAGTACATCCTCCCGGCCCCGACCGCGATCGCCGAGCGCCTCGTGCGCTCGTGGGACACGCTCTGGGAGGCGACGCTCATCACGGCCGGCGAGGTCCTCGCCGGCTTCGTCATCGGGGTCGTGCTCGGCATCGCGCTGGCGATCCCGATCGCCTACTCGCGGATCGTCCGCAACACGCTCTACCCGCTGATCGTCGCGTCGCAGGCCGTGCCGAAGATCGCGATCGCGCCGCTGCTGGTGCTGTGGCTCGGGTTCGACATCTGGCCGAAGATCGCCGTGACTGCGCTCATGGTCTTCTTCCCGGTGACGGTGACCGCGGCGGAGGGGTTCTCGTCGGTCGACCGGAACCTGCTCGACCTACTCCGGTCGGTCAGCGCGACCCCCGCCCAGATCTTCTTCCGGATCCGGTTCCCGCACGCCCTGCCGCACATCTTCTCGGGGCTCAAGGTCGGGATCACGCTCGCGGTCGTCGGGGCAGTCGTGGGCGAATGGGTCGGGGCCGACGCGGGGCTGGGCTACCTGCTCACCTACGCGAACACGCTCCTCGACTCGACGCTGCTCTTCGCGGCGCTCTTCCTGCTCATCGTGCTGGGCGTGGTGCTCTTCGTGATCGTCGACGCGGCCGAACGACTGCTCCTGCCGTGGCACCGGGACGACTCGGTGGCGCTGGGTGGTTGACGGCGACGTGTCTGCGGATCGTGGTGGAGGCCGATTGGAGGTACCGATGCAACGGAAGACGAATCGACCCGCCGGGCTCGTCGGCGCGCTCGCGGCCGCGGCGCTCGTCGTAGGTGCGTGCACGGGTGGCGGCGGTGCCGCGTCGGAGGCGCCGGGTGGCGGCAGCAGCGCGCCGGGCGAGGTCACGGATGTCATGTTCCGCCTGAACTGGGTCATCGCCGGGAACCACGCGCCCTTCTACCTCGCCCAGAAGGATGGCTTTTGGACCGACTGCGGGCTCAACGTCGAGATGGCCGCCGGCAAGGGCTCGGGTGATACCGCCCAGCTCGTCGCCAACGGGTCGCAGGAATTCGGCCTGACCGACGCGGTGTCGATCGCCGCGGGCCGCACCAAGGGCCTCAAGGTCACCTCGCTCGGCGTGCTCTATCAGAGCAACCCGGCCTCGATCGTATCGAAGAAGGCGACCGGCATCACCACGCTCGAGGACGTCAAGGGCAAGACCTGGGGCGCGGTCCCGGGCGGCTCGCCGTACCTCCTGCTGAGGGCGCTGTTCAAGGAGAAGGGCATCGCCGACTCCGACTACCGCGAGGTCAGCGTCGCGGCGCCGGGCATCGCCCAGCTCAAGGCCGACCAGGTCGACTTCATCACGTTCTTCGCGAACGAGGCGGCGAACATCGACCCCGACCCCGAGGCGAACTTGAACGTCCTGCCGTTCAAGGACTTCGGCCAGGACATCTACGGGCTCGCGATCGCGTCGAACGACGACTACATCACCGCGAACCCCGACAAGATCCGCTGCTTCGTCGACGGCGTCCGCAGGGGCCTCGAGGCGGCCAAGGCCGATCCGGCGAAGGCGCTCGCCGCGCTCTACGAGGCGAACCCCGAGACGAAGAAGAACGAGGCCGGCATGGAGGCCCTCCTCGACGGCGTCTTCGAGTACACCGGCGACAGCTTCCTCGGCCAGACCGCTGAGAAGTGGGATGCCACGCAGCAGATCCTCGCCAGGGCCGGGATCATCGAGTCGACCCTCGAGCCGACCGAGTTCTTCACGAACGACTACCAGTAGACCGACAAGGGAGGCACGCATGAGCCTGAACCTGCACGGCATCATCCCGGCCTGCGTCGTCACGTTCGACGCCGACGGGAAGTTCGACGAGGCGGCCTACCGCCGCTACCTCCAGTGGCTGCTCCCGCAGGGACCGGTCGCGCTCGCGATCAACGCCGACACCGGCGAAGGGCCGCACCTGTGGCCCAACGAGCGCGAGCGCGTCCTGCAGGTCGCGGTCGAGGAGGCCGGCGACATCCCGGTCATCGCCGGGCTATCGGCGATGTTCACCGAGCAGGCCGTCGAGGAGGCCAAGCGGGCCGAGGGCGCCGGTGCCCGCGGGCTGCTCGTCTTCCCGATCCCGGTCTACCAGGGCACGCCGCTCGACCCGGCGATCCCGGTCGCCTACCACGAGGCGATCGCTCGCGGGTGCGGCCTGCCGATGGTCGCGTTCCAGCTCCAGCCGGCGCTCGGCGGGGTGATCTTCTCCGAGGAGACGCTCCGTCGGATCGCCGCGATCGACAGCGTCGTCGCGTTGAAGGAGGCGTCGTTCGACGCCCGCCTGTACCTGGCGACGCGGCGCATGATCGAGCGGCTCGACCGCCCGATCGACCTCCTCACCGGCGACGACAACTTCATCTACGAGTCGTTCGTCCTCGGCGCGGAGGGTGCGCTGATCGGGTTCGGCACGCTCGCGACCGATCTCCAGGTCGAGATGTACCGGCTGACCCGCGAGGGTCGCTGGGACGAGGCCCGGGCGATCTGGGAGCGGATCCTGCCGCTCGAGGAGGTCGTCTACGGCCAGCCGGTCCGCGACTACCGGGCACGGACCAAGGTCGCCCTGCGCGAGCTGGGCGTGATCGAGAGCACTGTCATGCGTCCGCCGCTCCTGCCGGTCGGTCCGGACGTGGAGCGCGCCGTGCGCGAGGCGCTCGAGGCCGCGGGTCTGCTCACCGCGGCTGTCGCCTGATGGGCGACGGCCTCCAGGGCCACGTCGTCCTCGTCACCGGGAGCAGCCGGGGCATCGGAGCCGAGGTGGCGGCGAAGGCGGGCGCGGAAGGCGCCCGCGTCGCCGTCCACTACCGGGAGGCGGCGGACAAGGCGGCCGCGACCGTCGAGCGGATCCGGTCCGCCGGCGGCGAGGCCGAGGCGTTCGCCGCCGATCTCCGCGACGGCGCCGAGGCCGAGGACCTCGTCCGGCGGGTCATCTCCCGCTTCGGCAAGCTCGACGGGCTCGTCAACAACGCGGGCATGACCCAGGTCGGGCCGTTCCTCGAGATCGACCCCGACGAGTGGGCCGCCGTCATCGCGACTGACCTGACCGCCGTGTACCACACCTGCCGCGCCGCGCTGCCGTCGATGGTCGAGCGGGGCACGGGCTCAATCGTGAACATCGCCTCGCGGCTCGGGCAGACCGGGGTGCCGCAGACCGCCGCGTACAGCGCGGCCAAGGCCGGCGTCATCGGGCTGACCCGCTCGCTCGCCCGCGAGTTTGGGACGAAGGGCGTCCGGATCAACGCGGTCGCGCCGGGCTTCGTCATCACCGAGATGACGGCGGACCTCGCCGCGAGCGAGGAGGGCAAGCGCCGCCTCGCCGACATGCCGATCGGGCGTTTCGGGCAGGCTCACGAGGTCGCCGAGGCCGTCCTCTTCCTCCTGTCCGACCGGGCGTCGCTGTTCCTCGGTCAGACGCTGAACCCGAACGGCGGGGGGTACATGCCGTGACCGTCGTGCGCTCGAAGATCATCAGCGTCCGCGAGGCCGTCGGCCTCGTGCAGGACGACGACACGCTGCTCATCGGCGGCTCGGGCGCGGGGCACGCGCTCCCGCAGCGGTTCATCGACGAGCTCGCCACCGTCTACACCGAGCAGGGCCACCCGCGCGACCTCACGACCGTCCGCGTCGTCGGCATCGGCGACTTCGCCGACCGCGGGTTCTCGCAGCTCGGCCTGCCCGGGCTCCAGAAGCGGACGATCGGCTCGAACATCGGCAACGAGCCGCGCCTTGGGGCGCTGGTCGAGGCCAACGAGATCGAGGCCTACTCGTTCCCGCAGGGCGTGCTCTCGCAGCTCATGCGCGAGATCGCCGCGGGGCGGCCGGGGCTCGTCACGCACGTTGGCCTGGGCACGTACGTCGACCCGCGCCAGACCGGCGGCAAGCAGAACGCCCGCACGACCGAGGACCTCGTCGAGGTCGTCACGCTCCGCGGTCGCGAGTGGCTGCTCTTCCACGCCTTCCCGATCGACGTCGCCGTCATCCGGGGCACGACCGCGGACGAGGACGGCAACATCACGATGGAGGGCGAGGCCGTCCAGGGCGAGATGCTCGCGATGGCGATGGCCGCCCGGAACAGCGGCGGGATCGTCATCGCCCAGGTCCGCCAGCTCGCCCGGCGCGGCAGTCTGCCGCTGCGCGACGTGAAGGTCCCGGCGGCGCTCGTCGACCACGTCTACGTCGACCCCGACCAGTGGCAGACGTACATCACCCAGGATTCGCCGTACTACGCGGGCCGGCTGCGCAAGCCGGTCGTCGGCAATCCGCCGCTGCCGCTCGACGTCCGTAAGATCATCGCCCGCCGCTCGCTGCTCGAGTTCCCGCCGGGCGCGATCTGCAACCTCGGCTTCGGGATCAGCCAGCTGATCGGGCGGGTGGCCTGGGAGGAGGGCATTACCGACGACCTCGTGCTGACCGTCGAGCAGGGGATCTTCGGTGGCGTGCCGGTCGCGGGGAACGAGGGCGGCGCCGGGTTCAACTACCAGGCGATGATCGACCAGCCGTACATGTTCGACTTCTACGACGGCGGCGGGCTCGACATCGCGAGCCTGTCGTTCGCCGAGGTCGACGCCGAGGGCAACGTCAACGTCCACGCCTTCGAGGGCCGGGTCCGCGGCCCGGGTGGCTTCCCGAACATCAGCGCCCGGACCGAGAAGATCAACTTCGTCGGGACGATGACCGCGCAGGGCCTCGAGCTCGCCATCGACGGCGGCGTCCGGGTCGTCCGCGAGGGCTCGCTCCGGAAGTTCGTCCCGAAGGTCCGCGAGATCTCGTTCAACGGGCGGCTCGCCCGCGAGCGCGGGCAGGAGGTCCGGTTCATCACCGATCGCGCGGTCTTCGCGCTCGCGGACGACGGGATCGTGCTCACCGAGATCGCGCCCGGGATCGACCTCGAGCGCGACGTCCTCGGCCAGATGGGCTTCCGGCCGCGGATCGCGGACGACCTGCGCGAGATGGACCGGCGGGTCTACGCGACCGGCCCGATGGGGCTCGCCGTCGACTTCGCGGCCCTCGCCGCCGCCCGCGACGAGGCGCTCACGTCCGAGGTCGCGCGCGAGGCCGCGTCGTGAGCCGCCTCGTCGAGCTCGAGCTCGGGCGGGTCGCGCTGCTCGCGCTCGACAACCCGCCGCTGAACATCGTCACGGGTGAACTGCTCGCCCAGCTCGACGAGGCGCTCGGGGCGCTCGAGGCCGCGGCGCCCGGCGACGTCCGGGCCGTGGTCGTCACCGGCCGCGGCGACCGGGCGTTCTCGGTCGGGTCGAACGTGCGCGACTTCGAGGCCCACCGCGGCCGCGATGGCCGCGCCCACTTCGAGTTCGAGGCCCGGGTCGCCCAGCGGCTCGCCGGGCTGCCGATGCCGACGATTGCGGCGCTCGAGGCGAGCGCGCTCGGCGGTGGCCTCGAGATCGCGCTGTGCTGCGACCTGCGGATCGCCGCCGAGGGCGCGAGCCTCGGCCTGCCCGAGGTCCGGCTCGCGGTCACGCCGAGCACCGGCAGCACGCAGCGGCTGCCCCGGATCGTCGGGCTCGGGCGGGCCAAGGAGCTGCTGCTGACCGGCCGGATCCTGACCGCCGCCGAGGCCGAGCGGATCGGGCTCGTCAACGAGGTGGTGCCGGCCGGCCGGGCGATCGCCCGGGCGCGGGAGATCGGCGAGGAGATCGCCGAGCGCGGGCCGCTCGCGGTCCGCGAGGTCAAGCGCCTCGTCGATGGCGCGCTCGATCGCGATCTCGCGGCCGGCCACGCGGCGGAGGTCGAGGCATCGGTCCGGATCTTCGCCACCGACGACATGCTCGAGGGCGCCAGGTCGTTCCTGGCGAAGCGTGCACCCGAATACCACGGCCGCTGAGGCCGCCACACAGGAGAGGACGACACGACGTGACTGACACTTCCCGGTTCGGGGTCTTCTTGCCCTCCTACATCTGGGAGGGCGACGGACCGGAGCGCGCGCGCGGCATCAAGGAGTTCGCCCGGCGGGTCGAGGACCTCGGCTTCGACAGCCTGTTCATCACCGACCACCTGCTCGCGGCGAAGCGCTTCTACTCGGTCAACTGGCTGGAGCCGCTGATCACGCTCGCGGTGGCTGCCGGTGCGACCGAGCGGGTGCGCCTCGGGACCTCGATCCTGATCATGCCGCTGCGCAACCCGGTCATCCTGGCCAAGGAGTTGGCGACGCTCCAGTTCCTGTCCGACAACCGGGTGATCCTCGGCGCGGGCGTTGGCTGGAACGACACCGAGTACGAGGCGGTCGGCGTCAAGAAGTCGGAGCGCGGCAAGCGCACCGACGAGATTCTCGACATCATGATGCCGCTGCTCGAGGGCGAGACCGTCACGTACCACGGCCAGTTCTACTCGGTCGACGACGTGTTCATCGAGCCGCGCACCTCGCAGCGCCCGCTCCTGTGGATCGGCGGCGGCTCGCAGCTGGCCGACCCGAAGTCGCCCGACGTCCCGAAGTTCGCCGAGTCGGTCAAGCGGCGCACGGTCAAGGCCGACGGCTGGATCCCCCGCCCGACCTGCCCGCCCCAGGACATCGCCCGCGACTGGCAGGAGCTCCAGGAGGCGATGCGCGAGGCCGGCAAGGACCCGAAGGACACCCTCGTCGCGCACGAGAACTTCCTGCACTTGGTCATGACCAACGACCCGCAGGAGGCGCGCCGCCAGCAGCACGAGGCGTTCCTCAAGGTCATGAGCAGCGAGCGCGGTCCGCAGTACCTCGAGTCGGTCTACCTGTTCGGGACGCCCGACGAGATCATCGCCTCGCTTCAGGCCCGGGTCGACGCGGGGGTCGAGTACTTCTTCCTCCACACGATGACCCCCGATCCGGCCCAGCTGGACCTCTGGGTCGAGCACATCATCCCGAACGTGAAGTTCCCGCCCACGGTCGGGCCGGTCCGCCGCCCGCCGAGCCCCTGGCGCCAATGACCAGACGGGTCGGGCTGCTCGGCAAGCCGCTGCGGCGCCGGCACTCGAAGGTCATGCACGATGCCGCGTTCCGCGCGGCCGGCATCGACGCGACGTACGACCTGCTCGAGCTCGACGCGGACGCGGTCGCGGCGGCAGTCG
Organism: Chloroflexota bacterium; assembly: GCA_021825385.1. Lineage (GTDB taxonomy): Bacteria > Chloroflexota > Limnocylindria > Limnocylindrales > CSP1-4 > JAKAHU01. The sequence goes on from JAKAHU010000045.1 coordinate 10,460, forward strand.
ACGCGGCGCGTGGACCGGGCTGGCTCGGGCTCGGGGTGACGGCGCCGTACAAGAAGCTCGTCGCGGAGCTCGTCGACGAGGTCGAGCCCGAGGCGACGCGCATCGGCGCGGTGAACAACGTCACCAAGGACGAGGCAGGCCGGCTGATCGGGTTCAACAGCGACGCGCCCGGGTTCCGGGCCGGCGTCGAGCTGGCGATGGGCAGGCCGCTCGCGGGCACGACCGTGGTCGTGGCAGGGGCCGGCGGCGCGGCGCACGCGGTCGTCTACGCGTGCCTCTCCGCCGGCGCCCGGAGCGTGACGATCGGCAACCGGACTGTCGCCTCGGCGGCTGCCCTAGCGGAGCGCTTCGCCGACGTCGGGGAAGGGAGCGTACGCGGGGTCGGGCTCGACGATCCGGCGTTCGCGGCCGCGCTTGCTCAGGCGGACGTGGCGGTCAACGCGACGACCGTCGGCATGGTCGACCCGGGTGCGACGATCCCGGTGGAGGTGCTGCGCGACGACGTGATCGTGTTCGACCTCGTCTACGTCCCGCCCGAGACCCCGCTGCTCGCCGCGGCGCGGGCGCGCGGGCTCCGGGCCGCCAACGGCTCCGAGATGCTCATCGCGCAGGCGGCGATCGCGTTCGAGCGCTGGACCGGGATCGGCGGCATGGACGGCGTCATGCGCGAGGCCGTGGCGCCGCTCCTCGTGGACCCGACCGCGATCGCGTGAGGGACTCCTGACGATGCGCCTCGCGACGATCGTCCTGGACGGCCGCCCGCGCGTCGCGGTGATCGACGAGCGGGACCGCGTCCACCCGCTCGACCCGTCGGTGACGATGCGCGACGTCGCGGCCGGGGTCGTCCGCGTCCCGCCCCCTTCCGGTGACGGGCTCCTGCTGGCGGACGTCCGGCTCGGGCCGGCCGTCCCGGATCCCGGCGCCATCTACACGATCGGGCTCAACTACAACGGCCCCGGCGCCGCGCCCTGCCCCGACCGCCCGCTGGTCTACGGGAAGGCGCCGTCGTCGGTCGGCGCGCACGGCGCGACGCTCGCCTGGGACCGCTCGGTCACCGACGACGTCGACGCCGAGATTGAGCTCGGGATCGTGATCGGTCGGCCGGCCTTTCATGTGGTGCCCGGGGACGCGCTCGACCACGTCTTCGGCTACACGTGCATCAACGACATCTCGGCCCGCGATGAGGCGCTCGACGGCGACCAGTGGCTGCTCGGGAAGTCGATGCCCGGGTTCTGCCCGGTCGGTCCGTGGATCGTCACTGCCGATGCGTTCGACCCGCGCGACGTCCGGCTCGGGTGCACGATCAACGGCGAGCCGATCCAGGACGGCCGGACGTCGCAGATCCGGTCGGGGATCGACGAGATCGTGGCGTACCTGAGCCGCCACCTCGAACTGCGGCCGGGCGACCTGATCGCGAGCGGGACGCCGGTCCGGCTCGCGACGCCGCCGGGGCCGGGACGCCGGCTGCGCGCGGGCGATACCGTGACGGTGTGGGTCGAGGGGATCGGGGAGCTGACGACGAGGATCGGCTGATCGCCGGAGGAGGACCGAGAAGATGAAGCGACCGACCGTGTTCCTGGCCGAGATGACCGACCCCGAGGTCGAGGCGTTCCTCGCCGGCGGCCGGACCGTGCTCGTGCCGGTCGGCTCGACGGAGCAGCACGGCCCGCACGCGCCGCTCGGCACCGACGCGATCATCCCGACCGAGGTCGCGCGGCGGGTCGCCGGCGAGATCGACGCGGCGGTCGCCCCGACGATCCCGTACTCGCTGTCGTACCCGCATGCCGGCTTCACGGGCGTCGTCCACATCCGCATCCCGACGTTCATGTCGCTCATTGAGGACGTGGCGGTCGGGCTCGCGACGATGGGCTTCGAGCGGATCGTGTTCCTCAACGGCCACTACGACAACACGTACGCGATCGCGTACGCCTGCGCGTCGGCGGCGCCCCGGCTGCCGGACGGCGTGCGCGCCTTCCCGGTCAACTACTGGGACGGTATGACACCCGAGGAGGCGGCCCGCTTCTTCGACCCAGCCAACGGGCTCCACGCGAACAGGGGCGAGACGTCGGCGGTCATGGCGATCGACAAGGGGCTCGTCGACCTCGAGAAGGCGAACGTCGAGTTCCCGCCATTCCCCGAGGTGACCGCCCCGGCCGCGGTCCACACCGCGTTCTTCTTCTCGAACCCGGGCTCGGTCCACCGGGCGACGCACTCCGGGACGTGGGGCGACGCGCGCGAGTCGAGCGCGGAGTTCGGGCGGGCGTACCTCGACGTCGTCACGGCGGCGACGGTCCGGATGCTCGAGGACATCGATCGGACCTTCGAGGCGATGCCGCCCCGCTGACGCGGCCTCCCGCGGCCCGTGGTGCATCCAACGTTCCAAGGAACCGCCGGCGCGATGTCCACCCGCCGTTTGGTCCGCTCAGCGTTCCAGGCGGCCGGCGAGGGGCGGATCGGTGCGTTGGACGCACCAGATTGGCGGTCGACGGCCGGCTCGTTCGCCGGTTGGAACGTTCAGGGCACCAGCACCGTCACCAGGTGCCGTATCCGACAGCGACGCACGCGAGACGCGCGCCTCTCGGCCGATTCGTGGACCACGTGACCGCGTCGACCATGGAACGGGCTGAGACGGCGCCTCGAGCGCGCCTTCTCGTTCGACTGGCACGAGCACCTCGAGATTGCCCTCTGCCTCGAGGGGACCGGGCGGTTCATGTTCGGCCGGCGGACGCAACCGATCCGGCCCGGCGACCTGTTCGTGGTCGACAACTCGCAGCCCCACGTGGCCCTGCCGGACTGCGGAGGGTCGCTCCGGCTGTTGCTCGTCCTCTTCCGTCCCGAGCTGGTCGCGGCGCCTGGTTGTCGGGCCTTCGATTCCGGCTATCTCGCCCCGTTCCGGACGGCCGACGAGCACGGGCTCGAACGGATCGGCCACGACACACCCCTGGCAAACGAGCTCGCCGCCATCCTCCACGAGCTGGCGGCCGTGGCCCAGCGTCACGATCCGGCTGATCGTCACCTGCTCGACGCGACGCTCCGGCGCTTTCTGGCCGTGCTCGTTCGCCAGAGCCATCGCGAGCCGGCGACCGGCGGAGCCGACGCGACGAAGCGCGAGCAGATCCGGCCGGTCCTCTCGTATGTCGAGCGGCACTGTCGTGAGCGGGTCACTCTGGCCGAAGTCGCCCAGGTCGTCCACCTCAGCCCGTCGCGGGTCCGGCACCTGTTCCGGGACGTGAGCGGGGTGGGGTTCAAGGAATACGCCACCCGTGTCCGTCTGGCCGAGGCCCGGCGCCTGCTGCTCTCGACCGACCTGAGCGTGGCCGAGGTCGCGCACGCCGTTGGCTACACGAACCTGCACCAGTTCTACGCCGTGTTCCACCGCTACAGCGCGATGCTGCCGGCTGAATACCGGCGTTACTACACGCCGGAGGGGGCTGGGGAGGCGAGGATCGCGGGGTAGGGGCCGGGCTGTCTGGCGGTTTGCGCCGCGGGCCGTGCAGCTGCGATCATCGACGCCCCACCGACCGCCCGGAGGAACCGCCCGCATGACCCCGGCCTGGGTCGAGATCGACGCCGACGCGCTCGTCCACAACGCGCGCGTGCTCCGTCGCGCGACGCCGCCCGAGGCGCGCCTCGGGCTCATGGTCAAGGCCGACGGCTACGGCCACGGGCTCGTTCCCGCTGCGCGCGCCGCGGTCGAGGGCGGCGCCGACCTGCTCATGGTCGCCACGCTCGACGAGGGACTCCGGCTGCGCGCCGCCGGCATCGACGCGCCCGCGCTCGTCGTCTACCCGGTCCCCCCCGACGGCGTCGGCGACGCGCTCGACGCCAACCTCCAGCTCAGCGTCGCGGGTCTCGACTCGACCAGGCGCCTCCTCGAGGCGTTGCGGGTGCGCCAGCCGCTCGCGCCGCGGGCTGTGCTCGAGCTCCACGTGGAGGTCGACACCGGCATGGGCCGCGGCGGCGTCGCGCCCGCGGATCTGGCCACCGTGCTCGAGCTGATCGACGCGGCGCCCGCGACCCGCCTCGTCGGTGTTTGGTCGCACCTCGCCGACGGCCAGAACGCGGCCGTCACCACGCCCCAGGTTGAGCGGTACGAGGCGGCGCTGGCCTCGATGGCCGCCGCCGGCCGGCCGACGCCGCTGCGCCATCTCATCGCGACCGAGCCGCTGTTCGCGGAGACGGCGCCGGCCTACGACATGGTCCGGATCGGGATCGGCTACTACGGCGAGCTCGGGCTCGGCTACGAGCCGACGCCGCGGATGGCGCCCCTGGCCGCCGAGCTCCGGCCGGCGATGGCGATCCACGCCCGCCCGGTCCGGCTCGAGCGGGTCGAGGTCGGCACGCCGGTCGGGTACGGGCAGGAGTGGCGGGCGGAGCGGCCGTCGCTGATCGCCACGCTGCCGATCGGCTATGCGGACGGCTGGAGCCGCCGCTCGTGGCCGGGCGCCGAGGCGCTCGTTCGCGGCCGGCGGGTGCCGCTCGTCGGCCGCGTGTCGATGGACTCGATCTGCGTCGACGTCACCGACGTCGACGGCGTGTCAGTCACGGACACGTTCACGCTGCTCGGCGCCGACGGCGACGAGCGGATCCGCGCCTCTGACCTCGCGCGACTGCTCGGCACGATCCCGAACGAGGTGTACTGCTCGTTCGTCGGCCCGCGGCTCGGGCGGGTCGTGCGCGGCGCCGCCGAGGCGAGCGGAGGAGTGGCCATCCCGGCGAAGGCGGGCTGACCGGGACGCAGGCGCGGCCCGATCCGCGACGGCTTCCACGGCCCGGATTCAGCGATTCGATGTGCACGACAGCAAAGGTTTGCTGTACGCTCTGCCGCACGTCTCACTGGCCCGTCTTCGAAAGGAGTCAGCCCTTGGTCGCCGAACCCGCGGACGTCCTGATCATCGGCGCTGGTGCGACCGGCGGCGTCGTCGCCCTGCGACTCGCCGAGGCCGGGTTCAAGGTCGTCTGTCTCGAGCAGGGCGATTGGCACGACCGGTCGGAGTACCGCGGCAACCAGCTCGACTGGGAGCTGACGATGCGGAAGCAGTGGGCGACGAGCCCCAACATCCGCGGGCTCCCCGAGGACTACCCGATCGACGAGACCGACGCCGAGATCTCGCCGCTCATGTTCTCGGCGGTCGGCGGCTCGATGATCATCTTCGCGGGCGCCTGGCCGCGGATGCTCCCGTCCGACTTCCGCGTCCGCTCGCTCGACGGGATCGCCGACGACTGGCCGCTCGACTACGAGGAGCTGCGGCCCTACTACGAGCGGACCGACCGCCAGTTCGGCGTCTCGGGGATGCACGGCGACCCGGCCTACCCGTCGGGTGGCGAGGACTCGTTCCTGCCGCCGCTGCCGCTCGGTCCGGGCGGCTCGAAGGTCGCCCGTGCCCACCATCGGCTCGGCTGGCACTGGTGGCCCGAGCCGAACTCGATCCTGTCGGTCCCCTACGACGGCCGCCGGCCGTGCGTCCAGCGCGGGACGTGCCAGCAGGGCTGCAACGAGGGCGCCAAGGCCTCCACGGACCTGACCCACTGGCCGAAGGCGATCGGGCTCGGCGCGAAGCTGATCACCGGCGCCCGCGTCCGCCGGCTCGAGACGAACGAGAAGGGCCTCGTCACCGGCGCGACCTGGATCGACCGCAACGGCGCGGAGCACTTCCAGCGGGCCGCCGTGACGGTCCTCGCGGCCAACGCGATCGGGACGACCCGGCTGCTGCTCCTCTCCGCCGACTCGCGCCGCCCGGACGGGCTCGCCAACTCGTCGGGGCTCGTCGGGAAGCGGCTGATGATGCACCCGTTCGCGAACGTCGCCGGCCTGTTCGATGAGGACCTCGAGAGCTGGCAGGGCCAGTTCGGCTGCTCGATCGAGTCGTTCGAGTTCTACGAGACGGACGAGAAGCGCGGCTTCGTCCGCGGCGCGAAGTGGGGCCTCGCCCCGACCTTCGGGCCGATCAACGCCGCCCTCCCGAGCCGCGCCGGAACCCGCGTCTGGGGTCCCGACCACCATCTCCACGTCCGCTCGCACCTCGGGCGCGGCGCGAACTGGGGCCTGTTCGGCGAGGACCTGCCGGACGAGAGCAACTACGTAACGCTGTCGAAGACACTCACGGACTCGTCGGGGATCCCGGCGCCCGAGATCCACTACAAGGTCTCGGAGAACTCGCGCCGGCTGCTCGACTTCCACATCCAGAAGGCATCCGAATCGCTGCGCGAGGCTGGCGCCAACACGATCGAGGTCGACCAGCTCATGCGCTACTCGGGCTGGCACCTCCTCGGCACGGCCCGGATGGGCGACCACCCGAAGACCTCGGTGCTCGATCGCTGGAACCGCACCCACGACGTGCCGAACCTCTACGTCGTCGACGGCAGCTCGTTCGTGACCTCGGGCGGTGTCAACCCGACGTCGACGATCGTCGCGCTCGCGCTGCGCGCCGCCGATCACATGGTCGAGACCCGCTTCAACCAGCAGGTGCCGCTATGACAACGCAGGCCGAGCTGAACGATCCGCTCGCCGCGATCGATGCCGCCCGCCGGGCGACCTTTGCGACGATCGCCGACCACCTCATCCCGGCCGCCCACGGCATGCCATCGGCCGCCGACGTCATCACCGACGACCGTCTGCGGTTCGTGCTGACCGCCCGGCCGGACCTCGTCGAGTCGCTCGTGGCCGCGCTTCGGCCCGACCTCCCCGAGGACCCGGCCACGCGCCTGACGACGCTCGAGCGCGACGAGCCGATGGTGCTCGAGTCGCTCCTCCTGATCGTCGTCGGCGCCTACTACACCGACAAGGACGTGCGCGAGCGCATCGGCTATCCCGGCCAACTCGCCAAGCAGCTCTACTCGTGGAAGGTCCCCGACTACGTTGAGGAGGGCCTCATCGACGCGGCCATCGCTCGCGGCCCGGTCTGGAAGGACCCCGCCACCGGCCGCCGCGCCGAGGCTCGCTGAGGCTGTGCGTCAGGCGCGCAAGGAGAACCCGATGGTCGACACCGTGCAGCAGACCTGGCTCGACCCATTCCTCGCCGACTGGCGGCCGGGGAGCGGGGGGCCGCACGTGAGCCGT
>JAKAHU010000046.1 GCA_021825385.1 Chloroflexota bacterium
CGGTCGGGGCGTGGCGCAGCTTGGTAGCGCGCATCGTTCGGGACGATGAGGTCGGAGGTTCAAATCCTCTCGCCCCGACCAATGCACCTTAATGTCCCCCCGCCATGGCGCTGGCGCCGCTTCTTCCGCGCCTCCGCCGTATCGGCCCACGACAGCCGCGATCGCCGGCCATCGAGTAGCCGCCGCAGCACGTCGGCGCGCTCACCGATGAGTTCGGCCCGTTCGGGCTGGAGGCTCAGCGCAAGCGGCACTGCGCGGGCGGGGTCCTGCGCGAGCTGGACTTCCACGATGAGCGGCCCCAGCGCCTCGAGCCGCTCGAACGCGGCGGCCGTCGCTTCGGCTCTCCGGCGTTCGTACTCGTCGCGGACAGCCGCATGCTCGAGCGCCAGAGGCAATTCAACGTCCCAGGCTGACCGAAGATCCTCCAAGTAGCCGAGGGCGCGACGCGGGTCGACGGCTGGCGTTCCTTGGGCGGGCCGCCTCGCCTCCTCCAGCATCCGCCCGAGCTCCGCCTTCCGACGGAGATAATCGTCATCGGGGACGCGGCCGAAGGCGTTATCGAGGGCGAGCCCGCGGAGGTCCGACTCGAGCCGCGAGATGCGGCGTTGGTCGATCGGTGGCTCTTCGCCGCCGAGGGCTGCAAGGATTCGGGTCTTGGTCACGTCGTCCAGGCGCGCGGTCGCCATGAGAGCGGAAATCTGCCATTCGTAGATCTCGGCCCGGAAGCTGGTCCGCCTGCCTGCAGCGTCCGTCCAGCCCTGGCATTGCGGCAGTGGGTGAGTCATCCGCCGATGGCCCGCGCTAGCATGGCCGAACAGGGCTGCACCGCAGCTGTGACAGAAGAGTCGGGGAACGTAGACGCGCTCCCTCGTTGAGCGGGACCCGACCGTCGCACGCTCGGCCCGGATCGCCTGGACGCGCTCCCACAGGTTGTCGGACACCGGCGGGTCGACCACCTGTTCGGTGCCAGCCGGTCCCCCGACCGAGCGCGTGCGCCACGGCGCCTCAGCGCGCTCTTCGTCCGAGAATCCCCGGAAGCGGTAGAGGTAGCCGTTGTAGATCGGATTGCGCAGAAGCTCCGCGATCCCTGCCGCCGTCAGGGGTCTGCCCGTCCGAGGCGAAACGAAGCCCAATCGGGCGGCCTCGAGCGCGAGCGTGTCGTCGCTAAAGCGGCCCGACCCATAGAGCTCGAAGAGGTGGACGGCTTGGCTGATGTGGTCGGGATCAGGTTCGAGGATTGGACGCGCGCCGCTCGACCGCCGGAAGCCGAACGCGGGTTGCCCGCCGGGGTCGCGATGCGTTCGGAACTTCGATTGGATGCCGGCCGAGATCGAGCGTGCGCGCTCGAGGTTGTCGATGTGCGCTTTGACGGCCTGATCGCCGAAGTCACCCTGTCGATCGGGATCGGAGCTAAGCCCGGATCCACCGAAGCCTTGACCTGATCCACGATCCGGTACAGCAGAACAGGTGCCCCCCTGAACGGGAATGATGGCGTTGCGATCGACCCATCAGCCCGGAGCAGAGGAGCACCTGCAGGATGCGATCTTCCCACACCCTCGACCGCCTCGGCGTGGCGTTCGACGATGCGCGACAGGTGGCCGACGCGGGCCTCCTGCTGCCGGCGACGCTCGCGGCGCACCTCGGCCTCAGGGCGCTCGTGGAGCGCCGGCTCGATCTCGGCGCGGAGCCCGGGCGGGCGAACGTCGGCGACAAGGTGATGACGCTCGTCATGTCGGACGCCTGAGCGACTCAGCCGCACCCAAGCGTCCTGAACAGCGTCCTCTGCCTGCGGCAGCGAACCAAGCATCCGGTAGGCGATTGCCCCCAGTCGCGGCCGGTGCTCCTCAAACTGCTCGGCCAACCAGTGCTCATCCGGAGTCGTTTCAGCCATCGGTCACGTTCTCCTGCTCCCGCCTGTCATAGCAGGTGACCGGCCATCCCGCGCCGACGTGACAGGAGAGCTATGCGACCACGGATCAACAACCCGGCGCTGAGCGTGCCCGGTGTCCTCGACGCCCTCCAAGCGCTCAGTGCCGCCGCGAACCACGGCGGCCTGCCCAAGGCCACGGTCGACCTCGTCCAGCTGCGCGCCAGCCAGATCAACGGCTGCGCCGTCTGCATCGACATCCACACCCGTAGCGCCAAGAATCGCGGCGAGACCAACGAACGGCTGTTCTCGGTCGCGGCCTGGCGGGAGGCCCCCTACTTCACCGATGCCGACCGGCCGGCGCTGGCGCTGACCGAAGCCGCCACGCGGCTCGCGGACCGAGCCGACCCTGTTCCTGACTACGTCTTCCGGGAGGCCGCTGAGCACTTCGACGAGCCAGCCCTCGCGGCGCTGGTCGTCCAGATCGCCGTGATCAACGCCTGGAACCGCATCAATGTCACCACCAGCCAGATCTCGGGTGAGTGGACACAGCAGCAAGCCAACTGACACCGCCTGGTCCGACAGATCACGGAGAGGAGCGAAAACCCGTGAGCACAGTTCTGATCCGCGCCAACGTAAAGCCCGCCCACATCAGCGATGTCGAAGAAGCCGTGGCCAACGTCTTTGCCCAACTGGACGCGGTCAAGCCAGCTGGCGTGCGGTACCTCTCGTACCGTCTCCCCCAGGAAGGCTCCTACCTCATCCTGCTCGAACTCCAGGACGGCACTGAGAACCCTCTGCCGCAGATCGCCGCCTTCCGCGAGTTCCAGACCAAGCTCAGCGCATGGCTGAGCGAGCCTTCGGCCCCACAGCCACTGGTCCCGATCGGCGAATACCGAGCCTTCTGACACGGAACCACATCCGGAGCCGGGCATGCCGCGTGTCATACGGAGGCGCGCCAGGCCTTTGGCCCGCGCCGAAGCTGGACCGAGCACGCCGAGCGCACAATCCAGGAGTTCGAGGCTCCCATCGCCGAGGTGCAGCACGCACGCGACCTACTCGAACACGCCCTCCGCTGCCCGCACCGTGACCTCGTCAGCTGCCCACGCTTCGGGGCCGTGCTTCGGAGCGGAGAGGGTATCGCAGGCCTCCTTGTCGGACATGCTCGTTCGACCCTTCCGTTCCCGGGTCCGCCCAGGCGGACGGGCTCCGCCACCGAGGGAGTGCACGGCCCGACGACCGGCCTCGGCGAGGCACCGCACATCAGCGGCTTCCACTCGCCCGGGCACGTGCGGGGATTGACTTCCGCCGAACCGACGTCCGCGAATGGCCGTCCGATCCCACGTTGCCCGGGTCTGGAGCGAGTCGAATGCGCTCCACTGCATTGAGGTCGTTATGGGAGGCGCAAGCCCTCTCGCCAGACCAGAACGCTTGTTCTATTCCTCAGGCCTGCACCGCCTGCTCATCGGGCCGGCTGTCACCCTCGGCGTCGGATGCTCCGGACCATTCGTCTCCTTGCCTTCACGCGGAGGCCGCCCGCAGCCGCGCGCGGAGATCGCCCGGCGCGAGGAAGTCGAAGCGGCGGCCGACGACCCGGCGCTCCAACAGGCCGCGCTGCTCAAGGTCGAGCAGGTCAGTCCGCGCCGACTGGCGCGTCACCCGGTGGCTCTCTGCGTGCGAGTGGACCGTGTACACGGCGTCCCCGTGGCGGAGGGCATGGGTTAGCAGGGCGACTTGGCGGTGGTTCAGGTCCGCTCGGCGAAGGAGGCTCTCGGTCTCGCGAACCTCGGCCATCTTGCGCACGAGGTAGGCCAGCAGGTCCTCGACCGCGCGACGAAGGATCTGCAGCTGGAAGAGCAGGAAGTAGGTGGCATCGTTGCCGTCCGTCTCGCTAAGCAGGAAGGACTGCCCGTACTTTGAAGGGGCGGCGAGTAGAAGGCGTGAGATAGACACGTACTCGAACAACCAGTAGCCGTCGAGGAGCATCTCGCGGTAGAAGAGGGCCCGGGCCGTCCGCCCGTTGCCGTCCTCGAACGGGTGATCGTATGCGAGCCAGAAGTGGAGGAGGACAGCGCGGACGACCGGGTGGGTCCAGCCCGGCCCCTCCTCGTTGGCGTAGGCGCACATTGCCGCCATCCGCGCCGGGAGCTCGTCGGCGGGCGGCGGCCGGTGCGTCACAGTACCGTCCGACCATTCGACGTGAATGCGCTCCTCGTCCGGCCGCTGGAGGCGGCCCGCGGCCTCGGGGTCGTCGAGCGTGCCCTCGGTGAGGGTCCGGTGGAGTCCGAATACGACCTCAGGCGAGAGCGGGTCCCGGGCCACGTCTCTGAGCTGGGTCATCGCTAGATAGTTGTTCAGGATCATCCTCTCCGCGCGATCCCTTGGCGGGCGCCCCGAGCGGAGCATGTCCTTGGCGACCTTGCGCGTCGCGCTCGCCCCTTCCAGTTGGCTCGAGGTGATCGCCTCTTCGATCAAGGAGTTGACCAGGTATCGCCGCCGATCGCCGGCGTCGCGGATCGTTTCTGAGACCATGACTTCGCCCGATGCGTGCTGGTCGATCCAGTGCAGGAGCTCTAGGGCGGGGTCCGGCAGGCTGTAGTGGAACATCCCGCCGTCCACCGGCCGGAGCGGGAAAGTCCGCTGGAGCATCTGCCGGGCGAATTTGATGCCGAGCCACCACTCCTCGCGAGTGAGATCATCGGGCGGGTTTCTCCGGTGGATGTCGTCCCAGTGCAGGTAACGGCCGCCCACGAGCGGGTCCTGGACTACCGACAGGATGTGCGGCAGCCGGGACGCCGCGGGACGACCTAGCAGCTCGGCCAGCTGGGGTCCTCGGTCGGGTAGGCGCATTCGGCAGATCCACGGCTAATGACGCAAGAACTTGGCATATTGTCCGGCTGAATGGCTAGATCTGTCAACTCTAGCCGTGGAGTAGCCATCAGGCGCAGGATTGCCGTCTCGGTGCTCGGGTCGGACGATCCGGTATGGATCAGCCCGCCATGCATGGGTTGCCATTGGGCCCGATCCCCATGGCCGGCGCGAGGCGAATGCACTCGACTCCGCTGAAGTCGGCACGACAGGCGCAAGCCCTCTCGCCCCGACCATACTCACGATCTGATGTACAAGACGCTCGGGTGGCCGGGCGTCTCTTCGTTTGTACGCTGGGTGAACAGCCGCAACTACCGGCGAATGACTCGCGCTGCCTCGTGGCCGAGTTCATCATCTACCTGCTGATCCTGTGAGTGGGCTCCCAGGGGTCGAGGTCCGACATGCCTGACGAACCCGACGAGATCTCGCTGGTCGCGCTCGGGGCCGCCCTCCCGGCGCCGCCGGCGTTCGCGGGGCGGCTCGAGGGCGTGCGCTTCGACCCCGGGGCGCCGACGCGGTTCCTGCAGGCGTCCCTCGTGGACGTGGACTTCTCGGGCCTCGAGCTCACGGGGTTCTTCGCCGACGGGAGCACGTTCGACCGCTGCGACTTCAGCGGCGCGAGGCTGTCCGACGGGACGATGAGCGGGCGCCCGACCTCCTCCTACCGCGACTGCCGCTTCGACCGGGCGAGGCTGCGGTTCCAGGCCCCGGGGCTCGCGCGCTTCGAGCGGTGCAGCTTCGACCGCGCGGTCATCGACCACTGGGACTGCAGCCACAACGACTTCATCGACTGCACCTTCGCCGGGCGGCTCCGCGACGTCACGTTCTCGGGCGGGATGACCCTGAGCCTCGCCCACATGATGCGGCTGCGCCCGAACGAGTTCCGGGGCAACGACTTCAGCGGGGCGAAGCCGGTCGCCACCGACTTCATCGGCGGCATCGACCTCGACGCCCAGAAGCTGCCGTCCGGCCCGGGCTACCGGCGCTTCGACACCAGGCCCGAGACCGTCGCCCGGGTCGAGGCGCTCATCCCGTCGCTCGCAGACGACGAGCGGGAGCACGGCAGGCAGCTGGTCGGCTGGCTCCGCGACGGCCGCTACGCGGGCCAGCTCGAGGCCTTCACCGAGTGGCCGCCGGTCTGGGGCTGGGACCTCTACGAGCGCCTCCTGGCGCGGCTCCCCTAGGATTGGCGCTCGGCTGCAGGACCCGGGACCTCGCGGCACGCTCGCGGCACCCAGATGAACCGAGATATCGGCGAGGCTCCAGGTCGCGCGAGACTTGTCGTCGCGCCGGGCGTGAGGATCGGACGAGCGGGCTTGGGGACGCCCGCGTCGCCCTGGTCGAGGAGCACGAGCGCGTCACCCGCAGGACGCCAAGGGACGCCGTCCTCCCCTGATGTAGACACGTCCGTGTGATAATGTAGACACATGGCCGATGTGGGAATCCGGGAGTTGAAGCAGCGCCTCTCCGAGTACCTCGACCGGGCGGAGCGGGGGGAGGTGCTGCTGGTCACGGACCGCGGCCGTCCGAAGGCGGTGCTCGGCCCGATACCCGGGCGCGCGCGGATCGAGGACGGGATCCGCGCCGGATGGATCACGCAGGGCACGGGTGCGCCCCTTGGTCGCGTGCATCGGTCGAAGGCGCCCAGGCGAGTGCTGGATGCCCTGGCCGAGGATCGCGGTGAGTGAGCACCTACGTCGACTCGAGCGCCCTGCTGAAACGCTATGTGGAGGAGGCGGATTCGGCTGCCGCTGACGCGCTCTTGCGAGCCGATCGCTCGCTCCTGACGGCCCGCCACACGATCGTGGAGGTTCGCCGCAACCTCGCTCGCCTGCTCTCCGGGCGCGACCTCTCGGCCGCGCGAGCCGCGTTCGACGACGACCTGCGCTCCTTCTCCATCATCGAGCTCGACGAGGCGACCTGCGAGTCGGCTGCGGCGATCGCGGAGACGACGGGTGTGCGAACGCTCGATGCCCTCCATCTCGCGGCGGCGCAACGCATCGCTGCACCCGGGGTGGGCTTCCTGACGTTCGACCTGCGCCAAGCGCAAGCGGCCCGTGCACTCGGCCTGACGGTCGTGACCGCCTGAGCCAGGATGCGCCGCCGCCGCGAAGCCGCGCGTGCGAGGCCTGCGTGCCGAGAAGGACCCGGGTCAGCCGGCCGTCGCCGCAGGTCCTCGCAGGTCCCGCGCTGTGCTCGCCTCCGTCGATGATCGCCAACGCGTCCGGCCGATCGCGGACTCTACGAGCCGGGCGACGGCGATGGCGCGGGCCCGAAGGTGCACGCCCTGTCGGCCGGGAAGGCCGCGTTGAGCGCGACGTCGTCGAGCGGCCGAAGGGTGACCTGCGTGGAGCACTCGCCCCGGGGCGGGCCCATGACGCCGCCGTCGTCTGTTGCCAGCCACGCGGCGACTGAGTACCTCCCGGCGGGCAGGAGCAGGGGCCCCGGGCTCTCGTAACCGCTGCCGAAGGTGGTGGAGTCGGGGCCGCCTGACGATCCGCCGGACACCATGCCCTCGTGCACGACGGTCCCGTCCGCGGCCGCCACGCGGTAGAAGGCGAACACGCCGCCCGCGCAGCAGTCGACCCCGCGGGCGGTGGCCACCTGCCACAGCCGAGCCGGCTGGTAGTCCGCGGCCACCTCGAGGGGGTGGCTGTCGATGACCCGCCCGGTGGCGTCGTCGACGAGCCAAACCGTCTCGGGCCGCGTCTCCCCTGCGCCCGACCCCGCCGGTGGGCCGAGCGACCGAGCCAGCCACACGGCGTTGTCGCCGACGAGGTTCCAGCGCGGGTCGACGGTGGCGATGTCGCCGGCCCGGAACGCGGCCCCGGTCAGCAGGCCGTCTCCGAGCCCGACGGCGGCCGCGACCTGCGAGAGCGTCATCCGCGGCGCGATCGCCTTGCCCGTCTCCTGGTCGCCGGTCTGCGGCGCCGCCAGCGGGACGTCGCGGCCCTCCGCCCAGGCGATCCGGTCGACGACGAAGGCGCCCGCGCACTCGGCCTGCGTTGACGCGGTGCACCGCCACTCTCGTGCGTCCCCGGCGTGGCCGACGAGGACGAGGGCGGCCGGTTCGAGTCCGCCCTGCGACGGCACGCTCCCGCTCGTCTCGCTCATGAGGAGTGGCGCAAGGTTCGTGCCGGATGGCCGGCTGCAGCTGATGCCATTCGAACCGACGGGCCGGCACAGCCGAGCGCTGGCGAGCGTGTCGGTGAAGGCGACGATCCCGCACCAGCTCACGAGCGGACCGATGTACCGCCCCGGATACGGACAGGACATGACGACCTGGTCGTAGTAGCCAGCCACCGCGACCGCCTGGCCATCGAGCTTGCCCGACCGCAGCAGCTCGTCAGCCCTGGCAACGCTGATGACCGGCAGGCCGGCGACATCCGCCGGAAACCCGGCTGCCGATGGCGGGGGCGAGACGGTCTCGGACGGCGGGGCGCTGACGCCCAGGTGCGGCGACGCGGTGCCGCCGGCGGACGGCGAGGAGCACGCGCCGAGGAGAGAGGCGATGAGCAGTGTGAGGATGCCGAAGCGAGCCATGCCACCCCTCGCGATGTGCCGATGCCGCTGCCCTCGCAACGCTACCCGGACGAGCGAGCCGACCGGCCGGTTCCACGAAACGCCGATCGGTCACAGGCTCTGGAGCCCTGTCTCCTGTCGAAGTCCTCGGGCGAGCGGCTTGCGCGCTGCGATAGGATCGCGACAGCCGAATGCCTCCCCGGGTCGTGCGCTCCGCCGCCCCACCGGACGCGGGCCAGCCGACGGCCCGGCGTCCCCGGCGCGCTGGTGCGCCCGGGGACCCGGCGGCGACGCCCGGAGTGGCATCGGCCGCGGAACCGGATGCGCTCATGGTCCTCGCGCCCGGCGGGCGGGTGGTGCAGTGGAGCGAGGGCGCGGAGCGGCTGCTCGGGTACCCGGCCGCAGAGATCGTTGGTCGATCGGCTGCGGCCCTCGCCCCGCCGGGGCAGGGTGCCGCGCTCGTGCGCCGGCTCCGCTCCTCACACGACGACCCGCCCGTGCGCGTGGCCGCCGCCACTGAGCTGCGCGATCGGGATGGACGCGCGGTTGCCGTCGAGTGCGTCGTCGCCCCGACCCGCGACGCCGGCGGTCGGCTGCGCTCCACCAACGTGCTGTTGCGGCGCACCGGACCGGGCACAACCGGGGGCTCCCGTCGCGAGGTGCGGCGCTCCTTCCTGGAGTTCATGCCGGTCGCGATTGTCGGTGTGGATGCGCACGGGCTCGTGTGGCTCTGCAACGCCGCGGCGGCGCAGGCGTTCGGCCGGCCCGCCGACACCCTCCAGGGCCAGCAGTTGCCGGTCGAACTCGCGCCCCTGCTCACGGTAGCGCCCGATGCCGCGGAGGTCACCATCACGCGCCTGGACGGCACCACCGCCGTCCTGCGCTCCCGCTCGTTCCCGGTGCCCGAGGTGGGCGAGGTGCCCGGCGGTCACATCCTCATGGCGAGCGACATCACCGACCTGCGGGTCACGCAGGGGGCACTCGCCACGGAGACGTCGCGGGCTGCCGCGGAGGAGGCGCGCTATCGCCTGCTGTTCGCCGCCAACCCGCTGCCCATGTGGGTGTACGACCTCGAGACCCTGCGCTTCCTCGAGGTCAACGATGCCGCCGTGACGCGTTACGGGTACACGCGCGACGAGTTCCTGCACATGCGGATCACCGACATCCGCCCCGAAGCCGACGTGGCGACCCTGATCGAGCACGTGCACGCCGACCGCCCCGCCCTGCAGGATTCCGGCCCCTGGCGCCATCGGCGCAAGGACGGCACGCTGCTCTATGTCGAGGTGGTCTCCCACACGCTCGAGTTCGTTGGCCGGCCGGCCGTCATGGTGGTGGCCCACGACGTCAGCGCCCGGCTGAGTGCCGAGGCTGAGCGCGATCGGCTGGCTGCAGCGGTCGAGCAGTCCATCGACAGCATTGTCATGTTCGATCTCGACAACCGCATCACCTACATGAACGCGGCCGTCGAGCGCAGCACCGGCTTCTCCCGCGCCGAGCTGCTCGGGCAGCCTGCCGCAGCCTTGGCGGGCGGCGCACCGATCGAGGTTGAGCCGGAGATCGACGCGGCACGCGCGGCGGGTCGCACCTGGGCCGGCGCGGTCACCGGCCGCCGTCGCGATGGCACGACCAGTCAGGTCGAGATCACGGTCTCGCCCGTGCGCGACTCGGCTGGTCGGCTGATGGGCTCGGTCTCCGTCGGGCGCGACGTGACCCGCGAGCGGGCGCTCGAGGAGCAGCTTCGCCAGGCTCAGAAGATGGAGGCCGTGGGGCGCCTGGCCGGCGGGATCGCCCACGACTTCAACAACCTGCTGACGATCGTGAGCGGCAACACGCAGCTCCTGCTCGATGAGGTGGCCGACGGTCCGGCGCGCGAGGAGGCGCTCGAGATCAGCGGGGCGGCCGATCGCGCCGCCAGCCTGACGCGCCAGCTGCTCGCCTTCTCCCGTAAGCAGGTGCTGGCGCCCGAGGTGCTGTCGCTCGGCGCCGTGGTCGGCGAGCTCGGCCCCCTGGTGCGTCGCCTCGTGGGCGAGGACATCGCCACCACAGTTCGCGTCGACGACGCCGGCCGCGCGATCCAGGCCGATCGCTCGCAGATCGAGCAGGTGGTCATGAACCTCGTGGTCAACGCCCGTGACGCGATGCCGCAGGGCGGCTCACTCGCCCTGGCGGTCTCGCCCGTCGATCTCGACGCCTCGTACGCGGCCGGACACGCGGGTGTCGCGCCGGGGCCGCATGTCCAGCTGTCGGTCTCCGACACTGGCCTCGGGATGGACGACGAGACCCGCGAGCACGCGTTCGAGCCGTTCTTCACCACCAAGCAGCCTGGAACCGGCACGGGCCTCGGGCTGTCCATGGTGGACGGCATCGTGCGCCAGCTCGGCGGGCACATCTGGCTCTACTCGGAGCGGGGCATGGGCACGACCTTCAAGCTCTACTTCCCCGCCATCCCGCGCGAGGCGTCGGCGCCTCTCATGCCGGTCCTGGCGCCCGAACCCGCGGCAGCAGCCTTCCGCACGATCCTGCTGGTGGAGGACGAGCAGGGGGTGCGGAATCTGGCGCGGCGCTTCCTGGCCTCGGCCGGGTACGCCGTGCTCGCCGCGTCGGGACCTGCGGAGGCGCTCGATCTGATCCGTGCGCACGCGACGTCCATCGACGTGCTGCTCACCGACATCGTGATGCCGGGCGGCGGCGGACCGCAGGTCGCCACCGAGCTCCTCGCCGTCAACCCGACCGCACGCGTGGTCTACATGTCGGGCTACTCCGAGGACACGATCAGCCACCATGGGGTGCTCGACCCCGGCACGGCGCTCCTCCACAAGCCGTTCAACCGCGACGGGCTCCTGCAGACCGTGCGTCTGGCGCTCTCAGGGCCAGCCGCGCCCGGACCCGGGGGCGCCCGGGGGAACGGCTCGGACACATGACCGCGGAGACGGCATGACGGTCGAGCGCCGCCGCCGCGCCACGCGAACTCGCCAGCTCGAGCGGGATGTCGGGCCGACCGCCGAACGGCTCGCGCTCGTGCTCGACACGAGCGAGGCCGGGATGTACGGCATCGACGCCGACGGACACTTCACGTTCGTCAACCGGAGTGCCGCAACCGCGTTCGGGTACGACGCGGCGGAGCTCATCGGGGTCAGGGCCCACGATCTGGTCCACGATCACCGATCGGACGGGACCCGCTACGCTTGGGAGGAGTGCCCGAGCTACGTTGCCCTCCAGCGGGGCGAAGTGGTGCGCTCGGATGCGGAACTATTCTGGCGTCGCGACGGCACGCCGCTGCCCGCGGAGTTCGCGGCCCACCCGCTGAGCGTCGACGGCGTGGTGACCGGCGCCGTGGTGTCGTTCACCGAGATCACCCGGCGCAACGGCCTGTCGCGCGCCCTGCTCGGCGATGCGGTCGACGGGGTCTCGCTCAACGCGGTGCGTTCCCGACGGATCCTCGACGTCAGCGACTCGTTCTGCACGCTGACGGGCTATGGCCGCGCAGAGCTCGTGGGACGGACGTCTGTCGAGGTGGGGCTCGTGCTGGAGGACGCCGTGCACCTCGCGGCGACCCGCAGCGCCGACGCCCGCGTGGAGGGGCTGTACGAGGCCCGCCTTCGGCGGAAGGACGGGTCCACCCGCTGGGTGCAGTTCTCCCATCGGATGCTGGGCGAGGAGTTGGTGCTCACCATCGTCCGCGACGTCACGCAGCGCCACGAGCTCGAGGAACAGCTGCGCCGCCAGGCGGCCGAGCTCGCGGCCGCGCGCGACGAGGCAGTGGCGGCCAACCGCGCCAAGAGCGAGTTCCTCTCACGGATGAGCCACGAGCTGCGCACGCCGCTCAATGCGATCCTCGGCTTCAGCCAGCTCCTCGAACTCGAACAGCTGACCGCGGAGCAGGCGGAGAGCGTGGACTACATCGCGCGTGGCGGACGACACCTGCTCGCGCTGATCAACGAGGTCCTCGACATCAGCCGCATCGAAGCCGGGACGATGACGATCTCACCCGAGCCGGTCGCGGTCGGTGAGCTCGTCACCGAGCTGGCGGCGCTCATCCACCCGCTCGCGGACGGCCGGAAGGTGGCCATCGAGGCGGGCGCGGCGGCGTGCGACTCCTATGTCCTGGCCGACCGCCAGCGCCTGAAGCAAGTCCTCCTCAACCTCCTGTCCAACGGCGTGAAGTACAACCGCGAGGGCGGGACGATCGCCATCGCGTGCCGCACGGTCGATGACGACCGGCTTCGGATCACCGTCGGGGACACCGGCTACGGGATCCCACCGCAGAACCTCGATCGGCTGTTCCGGCCATTCGAGCGACTTGGCGCGGAAGGGGGCGAGGTCGAGGGCACGGGAATGGGGTTGGCCCTCTCGAAGGGTCTCATCGAGGCGATGGGCGGCACGATCGGGGTCGAGACGGCGGTCGACGTCGGCTCGACCTTCTGGGTCGAGCTGGCGCTCGCCGAGGGACCGCTCGAGCGGCACGACCGCGAGGGTGCCCGGCGTCGCGGTTCGGGGCGGTCGCGTCTGCGGATCGTCCACGTCGAGGACAACGCGGCCAACCTTCGCCTGGTGGAGAAGATCCTCGCCCGACAGGAGGGCCACGAGGTGATCCCGGCCTTCCAGGGCCGTCTCGGGCTGGAGCTCGCGCGCGAGCGCCGGCCGGACCTCGTGCTGCTCGATGTCCATCTTCCCGACGTGCCCGGGCTCGAGATCCTGCGCGAGCTCCGAAGGCGTCCCGAGACGCGGGAGCTCCCCGTGGTCGTGCTCTCGGCGGATGCCAGCAAGAGCCAGCGCGCGCGCTTCCTCGACGCCGGCGCCACCGCCTACCTGACCAAGCCGCTCGACATTTCCGAGCTCCTCGAGTTCGTGGAGCAGCTGCCTCATCGCGGGTCGGAAGAGGGCTGACCGGCCGTCCACCCGACCGCGCGGCCGGCGCCCCTGACACGGGGACCCGCACGGGGGGCGCCGCCGGTGCCAGCGCCCGGCCGTGGGCCGCGCCGCGCTGCGGCCGACTCAGTCGGACGAGGATCTATGGACTTCTACCGATGCGCCGTGCGTGCTGCTCAGCCTATGGTGCGCGCACGAGGGGAGGCGATGACGTGCGGTCCACAAGCCTTGGTCGCCGGGGCCGTGCCGAGCCACTGGCGAGACCGACCCGCGCATCCGCGCGTCCCAGGAGGCTTCCATGCTTCGTGCCATCGCGATCATCGTCGCGGCCATCGCGGTGATGGTCGCGGGGGTCGCGCCCGTCGCGGCCAGCAACGACCCGCACCGCATCCCGTACCCCGCCGCGCCGTTCGACCTGCCTGCGGACCTCTGCGGGTTCCCGATCCACGTCGACGTGCCGTTCGATCACGCTGCGATCACCGAGACGATCCTTCCGGATGGAACGATCATCGACAAGGTCTCAGGCGGCATGTTCGTGACCGCGACCAACACCGCGAACCTGAGGTCGATCACGGTGAACGGTTCCGGCCCGGGCGTCTTCACGATCAAGCCCTACGGCACCATCACTGGCGAGTTCCGCGGTCGGGGCATCCTCTGGGCGACGAACCTGACCGACTTCGGATTCCCCTCCGACGTCGTGGCGGCTGCTGGACCGCTGACTGTGGTCCAGGCGTTCGGCAGTCTCGACTTCGAGAGCGTGACCGGCAGCCCGCAGGTCATCACCGACATCTGCGCCGCGCTGCGGTAGCAGCGTCGGCGGCCGTCCGGCAAGCACCCCGGGGAGAGGTGCTGCCCAAGCAGACCTCTGGCCCGGGGTGCCCCTCGCGGCGGTGCCCTCCTTTCGGTCCCCGGCACGTGGCTGGTCGGCGTGAGCGGGAAGAAGGAGGATGACGTCCGGCACGCGCCAACGAGGCGTGGGCGTGGATAGAGTCGGGTTCGTGGCCAGACGGGTCTCGAGCTCGATCTTCGTGGGCCGACGGGCGGAACTCGAGCGCCTCGGCGCCGACCTCGCGGATGCCGCCTCGGGACACTCCGTCCTCGTCGTACTCGGCGGCGAGGCTGGGGTCGGCAAGACGAGGCTTGCCGCGGAGATCTCCCGGCGTGCATCCGCCGATGGCATGCGTGTACTCCGGGGCGGCGCCGTCCCGGTCGGTGGCTGGAGCCTGCCCTACGCACCGCTGGTCGAACTGCTTCGGCGTCTTGATGACGCGGCAGGCTCCGAGCCCGGCGAGGCGATCGAGAGGACCCGTGCCGAGCTGATCCGACTCCTGCCCGACTCGACCGCAGGGATGCCCGCACCGGCCATGCCGCCCGGCGGCCGGCGACGCCTCATCCTCGAGCTCCTGTTGCGGCTCGTCCGCCAGCTCGCGTCGGAGAGGCCCCTCCTCCTCCAGATCGAAGATCTCCACTGGGCCGATCGCGCCACCCTCGACCAGCTCGCATTCCTCGTCCACAACCTGGCCGCCGAGCCGATCCTCGTCCTCGTCACCTTCCGCAGCGACGAGATCCACCGCGGCCACCCGCTCTTGCCATACCTCGCCGAGTTCGGGCGGGCACAGCGCGTCGAGCGCCTCGAGCTCGCACGGTTCGACCGCACGGACCTCGGGGCGCTCGTCACGGCGATCATCGGGCGGGATCCTGAGGCTGAACTCATCGAGTCCGTGTATCGCCGATCGGACGGCAATCCCTACTACGCCGAGGAGCTGCTCGTCCTCGCCGACCCGTCGAGGGACCTTCCAACGGGTGTCGCAGACATCCTCGGGGCCCGCCTGGCCTCGGCGTCCCGGGCCACCAGAGCGCTGATCGGCGCAGCGTCTGTGGCGGCTGGACCGTTGGTGGATCCCGGCCACCTGTGCCACATCTGCCGCCTCGACGAGGCCGGGCTCGCATCCGCGCTGTGTGAAGCGGCGAGCCACGGAATCCTCATTCCGGACGAGGCCGGGGAGGACCGGATCCGCTTCCGCCATCCCCTCCTGCGAGAAGCGGCCGAGGCGGAGCTCCTGCCGGGGGAACGGAGGCGCCTTCACGGCGCGTGGGCGCAGACACTCGAGGGCGATGCGGCCGCGGGGCACAACGCGACGACGTCCGCCGCCCTGGCCTACCACTATCGGCTCGCACACGACCTCCCGCGAGCGCTGCGGGCCTCGATCGCCGGGGGTCTCGCCGCTCGGGCCCTCGACGCCTTCGCTGATGCCGCGACGAGCTTCGAGCAGGCCCTGGAGCTGTGGGACGACGTCCCTGACGCCGAGAGCCTCGCCGGGCTGGACCTGCCAGGCCTGCTCGTCCTCGCGGCCGAGGTCGTGGCGCTGACGGGCCGATCCTCGCTGGGCGCGGCGTACCTCCGCAGAGCCATCGCCTTTGTCGATCCGACGCTGGACCCGCTCCGTGCCGGCATGCTGCAGGGCCAGCTCGCGAGCCTCACCTGGCGAGCGGCCGACCCTGAGGCCGCCATCGCCGCGAGCCGCGAGGCCGTCCGGCTCGTGCCCGCCCACCCGCCGTCCGCGGCGCGAGCCCAGGCCCTTGAAGGCCTCGCTCGGCATCTCGTCCTCGCCGGCTGCCCCGACGAAGCGCTGCCGATCGCGCAGGAGTCTGCCTCGATCAGCCGCGCTGTGGTCAGCCAGGCGACGGAGGCCCATGCCCTCGTGACGATCGGGCTCATCCACGCCGCGAACGGGGACACCCGGGCTGCTGCCGCGGCGATCCGCCTTGGACGTGACCTTGCCGAGACCGCGCACGATCTGGATGCCGCGTCGCGGGCATGGAGCGACCTCGTCACCATTCTCGAGGGAGCGGCCTGCGTCGCGGAGGCGGAGGCCGCGGTGGCCTGGGAGGAGCGGCACGGGCTTGGCGCGGCCCTGCCGACGCGATGCCTCGCGGCCCTCGCCCTGGTCGATCTCGGATGGTGGCAGCAGGCTGACGAGATGCTCGCGCGAGTCAGGGCTGGCGGTCCCGAGCGGGGGATCGAGGCCCTCGCGATGGTCGCACAGGGCCGGCTGGATCTGGAGCGCGGGCTCGTCGACGCTGCCGCTGCCAGCCTCGATGCTTCCTGGGAGCAGGCACAGGCGGATCCCAGCGGCCACACCGCCGTCCTTGCCGGTCACCTGCGCGCACAGATCCACCTCGCTCGCGGCGCCTTGGAGGAGGCCCGCAGCGCTGCGGCGTCAGCGATCGAACGCCTCTCTTCGCTCCCGGTCGGCACGGCGCGTCGCTCCGCTGCCGTGCTGGCTACGGCGCTCCGCGTGGAGGCGGACATCGCGCTCCGCGACCGGCGGCGCCGGCGGAGATCTGCTGCAGATCAAGGAAGTGCGGCTGCGGCGGACATGCTCGAGCGAGCGCGCACGCTCGTCCGGAACGTCGGGGAGTCCGACGCGGACACGCCCCGACAGCCTGTGCTCGTCGCACTGTTGTGCGAGGGCGAGTGGTCGCGGATGCAGGGATCCTCGGAGCCGGACGTCTGGGCTGCTGCGGCCGAAGCGTGCGAGTCGGCGGGTCAGCTCCATCGTCGCCCCTATGCCCTGCTGCGTCTGGCCGAGGCCCTCCTCGTCCGACGTCGCGATCGGACGACCGCCGCAGCGCTCCTCGCGGAGGCAGACGATGCGGCTGCGGCGATGGGAGCCGAGCCGCTTCGCGTGCTCATCGAGGCCTCCGCACTGCGCGCTGGGCTGTCCCTCCGCTCGCCGACGAGCCACGAACCCTCCGCGCCCGACCTCGACGCGCGACTGGACCGGGTCCGCCTGACCCGCCGCGAGCGGCAGGTCCTCTCCCCCGTCGCGTACGGGCGGTCCAACCGTGAGATCGCCGACGAGCTCTTCATCACCGAGAAGACCGCGGCCCTCCACGTGTCGAACATCCTCGGGAAGCTCGACGTTCCCAGCCGAACCGCTGCGGCGGCGCTTTCCCACAGCCTGGCCGAGCGGAGCGCACGTCCCGGGCGACCACTCCTCGTGCGGGGTGGAGGGACGCACCCGCAGCAGGCACAGGTCCCGACGAATGAGGGGGCGGTCCGCAGGTCAGGCGGTCGTCGGCACCCGTCGGATGATCTCAACGCTGAGCCCGGTATGAGTTGAGTCGTCCTCCTGCACCCACCAGGCTGACCAGCGAGCCGTGGTCGCGCCGGTGGCCGGTCAGGGGTCCAGGAGGTCGTGCAGGAGGTCGAGGAGGTCCGTCGCCGACGCAGGCTTGGGCACGAACCGGGCCCCGCCTGCCAGCAGATCGTCGATCGGCTCCGACTCGGGAAGGAACCCGCTCACCAGCAGGATCGCG
>JAKAHU010000302.1 GCA_021825385.1 Chloroflexota bacterium
GACCGCGGGCCCGAGCCTCGCTACGCCGAGGGCGCGACGGTCTCTCGGGCCAGGTGGCGGCGCATGGCCTCCTTGCGCGAGAGATTGATCCGGCCCTGACGGTCGATCTCGGTGACGACCACCATCACCTCGTCGCCGACCGAGACGACGTCCTCGACGCTCGGCACATGGTAGTCGGCAAGCTCACTGATCCGGACCAGGCCTTCCTTGCCGGGCAGGATCTCGACGAACGCGCCGAAGCCCATGATCCGGGTCACCTTGCCCAGGTAGAGCGCGCCGACCTCGACCTCCCGGGTCAGCGACTCGATCCACTGGATCGCCCGGCGCGAGTTGTCCGAGTTGACAGCGGCAATCTCGACCGTCCCGTCATCCTGGACGTTGATCTCGGTCCCGGTCTCCTCCTGGATCTTGCGGATCATCGAGCCGCCCTTGCCGATGATGTCGCGAATCTTCTCGGGGTTGATCTTGATCGTGATGATCCGGGGCGCGAACTCGCTCATCTCGGCCCGCGCGCTGGGCAGGACCGCGACCATCCGGTCGAGGATGTAGAGCCGGGCGGCGTGGGCCTTCTCGAGGCCCTGGCGGATGATCGCCTCGTTGATCCCCTTGACCTTGATGTCCATCTGGAGGGCGGTGATCCCGTCCCGGGTGCCGGTCACCTTGAAGTCCATGTCGCCGAACGCGTCCTCCTTGCCGAGGATGTCGGTCAGGACCGCGAACCGGCCGTCGGGCTCGCTGACCAGGCCCATCGCCGCGCCCGCGACCGGAGCCTTGATCGGCACTCCGGCGTCCATCAGGGCGAGCGTCGAGCCACAGGTCGAGGCCATCGAGGTCGAACCGTTCGAGGTGACGCACTCGGAGACGAGGCGGATCACGTACGGGAACTCCTCGGGGCTGGGCAGGACCGGCAGGAGCGCCCGCTCGGCCAGGTTGCCGTGGCCGATCTCCCGCCGCCCGGGGCCGCGCATCGGCTTGTTCTCGCCGGTGCTGTAGGGCGGCATGTTGTAGTGGTGGAGGTAGCGCTTCTCGGTCTCGGGGCTGATCGTGTCGATCCGCTGGACGTCCGACGAAGCGCCGAGGGTGGCGATCGTGAGGGCCTGGGTCTGGCCCCGGGTGAACAGCCCCGAGCCGTGGGTCCGCGGCAGGAGCCCGACCTCGACCGAGATCGGCCGGATCTCGTCGAGCCCGCGGCCGTCCATCCGGATCCCCTCATCGAGGATCAGCTTGCGCACGGTCTTCTTGTGGAGCAGCCCGAACAGGCTCTTGCTGACCCGACTCTGGCGGCGGGCCGCCTCGAGGATCGCCGGGGCGTCGGCGTCGGGCTGGCGGGTGGCCCGGATCGCCGCCGCGATCGCGGTTTCGATCTCGGCCAGCCGGCCCGGGATGTCGCGCCCGAACCAGGCCAGCAGGCCGGCCGTCGCCTCGGCATCGGGCAGGGCCCGGTGACTGGCGGTCAGCTCGATCCCGAACACCCGGGCGAGCGTCTCGAGCCGGTAGTTCTCCAGGTCCGGGTAGGCCTCACGGGCGAGGACGAGCGTGTCGAGGTAGCGGCCCGGCTCGAACCGGTATCCGCCCCCGAGAGCGGCTTCGATGAAGCCGAGGTCGAAGCCGACGCTGTGGCCGACGATCGTCCGCTCGCCGGCGAAGGCGAGGAACTGCTCGGCGGCCTGCTTCGGGCTCGGTGCGCCGGCGACGTCGGCGTCGGTGATGCCGTGCATCTGATGGCCGATGATCGGCCGCCCCGGATCGACGTAGCTCGACCAGCGCTCGGCGATCCGGCCGTCCTTGACGATCACCGCGGCCAGCTCGACCAGGTCGGCGACCTTGGGATCCGTGCCCGTCGTCTCGGTGTCGACGACGACGAACTCGGCGCCGCTCCGGACGAGGTTCGCGAAGTCGAGGACCGACCCGGTGCCGGGCTCGATGAACGGGATCCGCTTCGGCTTGCCGACCGCCTCGCGGAGCTGGTCCTGGAGGTCGATGATCGGGCGGAGCGCCCGGTGACCGAACAGGATCGCCTCGGCCATGACGTCCTCGGGCAGGAGCTTGACTCCGGCCTCGACCATCATGATCGCGTCGCGGGTGCCCGAGACGACCAGGTCGAGCTCGGATTCCTGGAGCTGGCTGATCGTCGGGTTGATCACGAACTCGCCACCGATCCGGCCGATCCGGACAGCCGCGATCGGTCCCTGGAACGGGATCTCGCTGATCGTCAGGGCGGCCGATGCGGCGATCGTGCCGAGGATGTCCGGATCGTTCTCCTGGTCCGTCGAGAGGACGGTGATCACGACCTGGACGTCGTCCTTGTACCCCTCGGGGAAGAGCGGGCGGATTGGCCGGTCGGTCAGCCGGGCGGCCAGGATCGCCGCCTCGGACGGGCGAGACTCGCGCTTGATGAAGCCGCCCGGGATCTTGCCCGCGGCGTACATCCGCTCCTCGAAGTCGATCGTGAGCGGGAAGAAGTCGAGGCCCGGCCGCGGCTCGGAGCGGTTGGCGGTGCCGAGCACCATCGTGTCGCCGTAGCGCACGGTGACCGACCCGCCGGCGAGCAGGGCGAGCTTGCCGGTTTCGATGGTCAGGGTCCGACCAGCGAACTCGGTCTCGAAGACGTGAGACACCTGTTCCTCCTTGGCCGTGGAGGAGGACGGACCCGGGGCCGGTCGGCCGGTCCCCTGCCGCAGGATCGAACGCGAGAGGACCCCGGGCACTCAGCCCAGGGCCCACAGGCGACGTTCGCTAGCGGCGAAGGCCGAGCTGTCCGATGACAGCCCGGTAGCGCGCGTTGTCCTTCTTGATCAGGTACGCCAGAAGGCGACGGCGCTGGCCGACGAGCTTGAGCAGGCCGCGGCGGGAGTGATTGTCCTTGGGGAAGCTGCGCAGATGCTCGGTCAGGTCCTTGATCCGCTCGGTCAAGAGCGCGATCTGGACCTCCGGCGAGCCGGTGTCGCCTTCCTTCTTGGCGAACGCCCCGATCAGTTCTTCCTTCGTTTCCCGCGCGAGCGGCACTCGGTCCTCCGACACGAATACATGTTCCAACCTATCGTTCAGACGCGCGGCATCGTAACAGGCTTCCGATCAGGCGGCAAATGCCGCCCCGCCGGCGGGCGGGGCGCTCGGCCGGCCGATCAGGCCAGACGCCGCCCGAACGCCACCCGGAGCCGCTCGCCGGGGGGAAGGGCGGCCCGGCTCTCGATCACGATGCCATCCCCCGCCACGAGCGCCGTGGCGGCGACGATCGATCGTTCGCGGGCCGGGGGCAGCCCGCCGTCGGGGACCCAGGCCGGCTCGACCTGAACCCGATAGCGACCCGCCGGCGGCAGGGCCATCGGCATCGGGAACGTGAGCCGGGTCCGGTGGACCTCGGCCCCCGCCGGCCGGCCGGGGCGATCACCGGACGGGCCACCGACGGCCCCCTGCTGAGCGCGGCTACCGACCACGGCCAACGACCGCCCGAGCAGCCGGCGGGCCCGAGCCAGCTCGCCCGCGGCGACCGCGGCCCGGATCTCGGCACTCCGAACCGGGCGGCCGTCGAGATCGAGCGGCGGCACGACCACGACCTCGAAGCCGTCGTGCCGGCCGAGCTCGGCGACGGCCGCCGGCGTGCCGCGCCGCTCGTGTCCGAACGCGGCATCGGGGGTCATCAGGAACCCCGCGATCGCGGTCCTGGCCCGGAGCATCTCGACGAACCGGTCGTAGGGGGTCATCCGGAAGATCGGAA
>JAKAHU010000047.1 GCA_021825385.1 Chloroflexota bacterium
TCGCCGACCGCGAATCCGCCCGCA
Source organism: Chloroflexota bacterium (assembly GCA_021825385.1). Taxonomy (GTDB): domain Bacteria; phylum Chloroflexota; class Limnocylindria; order Limnocylindrales; family CSP1-4; genus JAKAHU01. The sequence goes on from JAKAHU010000047.1 coordinate 25, forward strand.
TCCTCTGGGCGAACGCGGCGGCCACCGGCCTGCTGGGCTACGGGCGCGAGGAGCTGCTCACCCTGACGGTCGCGGGCCTCCATCCCGCGGACGAGCTCCCGCGCATCCTGGCCGCCTTCGAGTCGGGCGCGGACCTCGTGGCGGCGCCGTGCCGGCGGAAGGACGGCAGCACCGCCTACGCCGACATCCGGGCGTCGGAGGTCGACTTCGGGGGCGTCCCGTGCACCGTCGGCTTCTTCGTCGACGTCACCGACCTCCACCGCATCTCGGAGCTCCACCAGCGTCTCGCCGCCGCCGTCGAGCACGCGTCGGACTCGATCATCATCACTGACGCCACGGGCGCCATCGAGTACGCGAACCCGGCGTTCGAGCGCGCGTCCGGGTTCCCGCTCGACGAGGTCGCCGGCAGGAACCCCCGGATCCTCAAGAGCGGTCGGCAGCCCCCCGCCCTCTACCGCGCCATGTGGCGGCGCCTGACGAGCGGCCGCACCTGGTCGGGGACGCTCGTCAACCGGAGGCGCGACGGCGAGCTGTACCAGGAGGAGGCCACGATCTCGCCGATCCGCGACGCCTCCGGGGCGACGACCGGGTACGTCGGCGTCAAGCGCGACGTGACCGAGATCCGGGCCGCGGAGACGGCCCTGGAGGCCGAGTTCCGCGAGCGCGCCCAGGTGGCCGCGGCCCTCGCGCGCCTGCAGCCCGCCGGGAGCGTGGAGGCCACGGCAGCCGAGATCTGCGGCGAGCTGCTCGGCCTGCCCGGCGTCAGCGTGGCGGTGATCTTCGACCTTCTCTCGCCTGGCGCCGCGCTCACGCTGGCCGCCGCAGGTGCCGAAGGACTGCCCATCGCCGCCGGGCGGACGCTGCCCGCGGCACGCGCCGCGCACCTGCACCAGCTGGCCTCGAAGGGACCGTGGGCCGAGGCGTGGCGGGCCCGCCCTGAGGACGGCGAGTACGGCCGGCAGATCGAGGCCGCCGGCGTCAAGGCGGTCGCCTACGCCCCGATCCGAAATGGGGAGGGGCTCCTCGGGGTTGTCGCCGCAGGCACCCGCGACGAGGAGTTCGCGCGACGGCTGGTCGCCCGACTGCCCGCGGTCGGCGAGTTTGCCGCGACCGCGAGCGCCCTCCTCAGCGGCCAGCTCGAGCGCGGGCATCGGGCCGCGGCGGCGGCCGACCGCGTCCGGGCCATCATCACCGACGCCGCGTTCGAGATGGCGTTCCAGCCCATCGTGGCCCTGGACCCGCGGGTTCCGGTCGGGTGCGAGGCGCTCGCACGCTTCCGCGACGGGTCGGCGCCCGACCTCGTGATCGCCGAGGCGCACGCGGTCGGCCTCGGCGTCGAGCTCGAGCTCGCCCTCGTCGCGGCGGCGGTCCGGCGTGCCGCCGCGCTCCCGGATGGCCGGTGGCTCAGCGTCAACGTGTCGCCCCAGGTGCTGCTGCGCCCGGCCGAGCTCGCGCGCGCCCTCGCCGGTCGCGACCGCCCGATCGCGCTCGAGGTGACCGAGCACGTCGAGATCCGCGACTACCCTGCAGCCCGGGCCGCGATGGCGACCCTGGGCCCCGACGTCTCGCTCTCGGTCGACGACGCCGGCGCCGGGTTCGCGAGCCTGCGGCACGTCGTGGAGCTGCGGCCCCAGTACCTCAAGCTCGACCGCAGCCTGGTCGGCGACGTCGACCGGGACGCCACGCGCCAGGCCATGGTTGCGGGCCTCGGGCGGTTCGCCGAGCGCTCGGGCTGCCAGGTGATCGCGGAGGGGATCGAGACCGAGACCGAGCTCGAGATGCTGCACAGCCTCGGCATCCCCCTCGGCCAGGGGTACCTCCTGGGTCGCCCGAGGCCGCTCCCCGGACCGGCGAGCGAAGCCTGAGCTGTGCGCACCGGCCGGCGCCCGGGAGGGTGGCCGCAGCAGGGCTGCGAGGACCGGCGAGCCACCCCATCCGGGGTATCGACGGGGCGCCGGCGGGAGCATAGCGTCGACGCGTCGCCACGGCGTCGGGAGCCGTGTGCGAGCAGTGGGAGGTGGCCATGCGAATTCGCGCCATCGACGTACGCGCCGCCCGCATCGACGGGCTCGCCCTGCCCCTCCGCGCCTGCACCCTGGCGGCCGTGACCGAGGCCGACGGCCAGCGCGCCTGGGAGGCGTCGGGCTGGGTCGGCGGGAGCGGTCCCGCTCCCCAGCTGCACGAGGGCGTCTCGGACGTCGTGCCGGTCGCGCTGGAGACCGACGAGGGCACGCTCGCCGGCTCCGCGGTCGTCTCCATCGCCGCTGCGGGCGGGCCCCAAGCGGCCGGCGATCGCCTCCGACTCGTCGGCGTCGGCGGGCTCGAGCCGTGGCCGGGCTTCTGAGGGCCCGGCAGCCCCGCCCGGTCCGGGTCGCCCTCGCCGCGGCGCTGGCCGCGCTGTGCGGCCTCGTGGCCCTCGCGCCCCTGCTGTCCCCTGGGTTCTGGCCGGTGACGGTCTGACGCGCGGCCGGAGCGCCACCCGCGGGCCGCCAGGTGACCGAGCGGACGATGGGCCAACGAGCGGACGATGGGCCGGCCATCCGCCGCGAGCTCGCCGCGTCTCCGTGTCGGGAGGATGGTTCATCTTCGTGGGGCTCACGCCTGCGGCGGAGCGCATGGACCTCGTGCTGGCCCTGCAGGGGCCGGTTCGACGACCCATCCGGCGACCATGATCGTCACGAGGGGGCCGTGTCCACGTCCACCTGCTGCCACTTGCTCGCGTAGAGTGCGGCGTCCGCCCGGGCGGTGATATCCAGGGGGGTATCTCCCGGCTGCGCCGAGGCGAGGCCGATCGATGCGCGGACGGGTGCAAAGCCCGGCATCTCTGCCTCGAGCCGGTGCCCGAGCCTGTTGCCGAGCACCTCGAGATCGCCGCTCGGCACAAGCACCGCGAACTCGTCGCCGCCCAGACGGTACACCTGGTCCCCGGCACGGAAACTCAAGCGCAAGGCGGCGGCGACGGCCTGGAGGGCCCGGTCGCCGGCCGGATGGCCGAACGCATCATTCCAGGCTTTGAGGCCGTCCACATCGAGCAGGGCGAGGAGGGGCCCGCCGCTCCGGCGGCGGTCGGCGAGCGCGGCCGCCAGGTCGGCGTCGAAGGCCCGCCGGTTGCCCAGGCCGGTGAGGGGATCGAGGAGCGCCTGCTGCTCGAGCTGTTGCGCGGTCGTCTCGAGCGTGCGCAGCGCGTCGTGCGTCCGCGTGAGCTGGACGACGTAGGCATCGCTCTGTCGACGCAGGGCACGGATGCGCTCCAGCTGCGCGAAGCTCCGGAGCTGTACCCGCTGCAAGAGCACGTGGCCGGCGAGACTCGCGGCGACCGCCACGACCAGCACGGCAGCCAGGTCGCCCCGCTCGTCGGCCGTCAAGTTCATGGCTGTGGACGACGCGAGGAACCCGGCGCCAACGGGGAGGTACGCCGCGAGCCAGGCCAGGTGCATCCTCGTGCGCCAGGGAAGCAGGAGCGCGACCAGACCCGGCAGGATCAACAGGTAGCCTACCGACTGGATCGCCAGGTCGGGCACCGCGACCCCGGTGGTCAGCGTCGTCCCCCCGATGCCGAACAGCATGACCCAGGCCACGAGCTCGGGATGGTGGCGGGCCCGGCGCCCCAGGCTCCACCAGGCTGCGAGCGCCAGTGCGACCATGCCGGCGTCGAGGCCAACCACGATCGCCCCCTTGGATCCTGAGGCGACGGCATCGAAGAGGTACACACCGACGACGGTGAGGCAGCTGACCCGCACGGCGGCCCACATCCGGCGGCGCTGCACGGCGCGGAAGCGCTGGCTCCTTTCGATGGTGCGGTGCTGGCTCCCGCGCGCCCGCGCGAAGAGAGACCGGCGCATCGCGTCGATGCGTCTCAGGTATTGCTGCGCCTGCTCGGCTGGTGCACGCGAGCCGAGCCGGCCGAATCGCGGCATCCGGCCGCCGCGCACGGTCCTCGTGAACTGCTTCACCGGCGCACGGGCCTCAGAGACACCCGCTCACCAACGCGACGGTCTGTCGCCTCCTCCGCGCGGGGGGGGGGACGGAGTGCTCTCGGCGTCAGCCTGGCCTCCTGCGTGCGGGTCCACGCGGGTGTGGCGGGCCGCGGCGCGGGGGCCCGGCCGCCCTGTCCCGTCGCGCGTGGGGAGCGGGAGGCGGGCGCCCAGCGCCGCAACCTCGACCACAGGAGATGGGCGGGCGAACCAGTAGCCCTGCGCCAGGGGCACCCCGAGCGAGGCGAGCAGGCTGGCCTCGGCCGCGCGCTCCACGCCCTCCGCCAGGAGCGTGCAGCCGGTGGCGCCCGCGAAGTGCCCCATGCCGACCACGAGGGCCTGGCGGGCCGGGTCGGTGTCGATGCCCGCCACCAGCGCCCGGTCGAGTTTCACGATGTGGGGTGCGAGCTCCAGGATGTGGCGCAGGCTGGCGAATCCGGCGCCGGCGTCGTCAACGGCGAAGCGCAGCTCGGGCCCCAGGCGCTCGATCGCCCGGCGCAGGGCGGCGTAGTCGGCCACTGCATCGTGCTCGGTGAGCTCGAGCACGGCCGGGCGGCCTGCCTGCGCGAGCAACCCGGCGAGCGGTTCACCCGCCAGGACGAAGGCGGGCGAGGCGTTGAGCTCGAGCCAGGGCCCGGGCGGCAGCGCCCCAGAGGCCGCGATCGCCGCCTCGAGGGTGGCCGCCTCGAGCTCGAGACCCAGGCCGGCCGCCTCGGCTGCGACGAACGCCACCTCTGGCGGGCTGCCGTCGGCGAACCGGGTGAGCGCCTCGTAGCCCACCACCTCACCGTCCGCGAGCGCGACGATCGGCTGGAAGACCGGCGAGAAGGCGCGCTCCGCGATCGTCCGGCGGATCGCACCAGCCGCTGCCGACGCCTGCCGTCGCGCGGCGAGCCCGGGTCCGAGCACGGTCGCCGCCAGGGCGGCAAGATCGCCCAGAGTCGCGAGTCGCTCGGCCAGGAGCAGCCGACCACGGGGGTCCGCCGTCCCGGCGATGAGCAGTCCCTCCAGTCGCCCCGCGGTCGTCACCGGGACGAACGCCTGGCTCTCCGCCCCGGACGCCCTCCCGCGTCCACCCGTCCGACGGCCGATGAGCCGCTCCTCAATCCAGGCGCCTCCCGCCGCCCGTTGGGCCAGCCGGCGCGTCGCCCCTGCGGGCAGCGTGGCACCCTGTGTCACCCCGTCGGCGGGGGCGACGGCCAGGACCCGCGCGGTCCCGTCCGCCTCGAACGCCACCAGGGAGGTGCTGTCCAGGCCGGGGAGCGCGACGATCTCGGCGCACACCTGTTCGGCCGTGGCCTCCACGGTCTCGGCCTGGCGCAGGCGGCGGAGCGCGTCGCTGATCTGGGCGCGCCCGCGCGTGGCGCGCCCGAGGGCCTCGGTGGCGGCCCGCTCGGCGGTCACGTCGCGGTCGATCTGGACGTAGTTGATGAGCTGGCCGTCCGGACCGCGCACGGGCGAGATCACCGACTCGACCTCGAAGAAGGAGCCGTCCTTGCGCCGGTTCACCAGCGATCCGCTCCACGCCTGACCCGCACGGAGCATCGCCCACAGGCTGCTGAGGACGGCCGGGTCCTGGCGATCGCTCTTGAGGATCCGCGGGTTCTGACCCAGGATCTCATCGGCGGGGTATCCGGAGAGGCGCTCGAAGGCCGCGTTCACGTACACGATCGTCCCGTCGGGTTCGGTGATCAGGATGGCGTCAGACGCCTGCTCGACGACCGTGGCGAGGCGGGCGAGTTCAGCACCCGCGGCCACCCGCTCGGTGATGTCCTGCACGGTGCCGGCCATGCGGACCGCCGTGCCCGCGGCGTCCCGGAAGAGCGCGCCGTCCTCGTGGACGATGCGCACCGCGCCATCGGGCCGGACGATGCGGTGGGTGAAGTCGTAGGGCGCCCCCACCTCCCGCGAGCGACGGTCCGCTTCGGCCATGCGGACGCGGTCGTCGGGGTGGACGAAGGCGTAGAGCGCCTCGTTCGTCCCGCCGAATGTGCCGGGCTCGATGCCGAAGATGCGGCAATGCTCGTCGGACCAGCGGAGCGCGTCGGTTGCGAGGTCCCACTCCCAGCTCCCGATGCCCGCGATGCGCTGCGCCGCGGCGAGGTTGCGCTCGCTCTCCCGGAGGGACTCGATCAGCCGCTCGTGCTCCGCCTCGGCGCGCCGCTGGACGGTGAGGTCGGTGAGGTAGACGAGCATGGCGGGTCCGTCGGGCAGCTCGATCGGCGCGACGAGCAGCTGCAGCGGAAACTCGGTCCCGTCGCGATGCCGGCCCACCGACTCGTAGGAGAGTGGCTCTCGGACCCCCGAGGCGCGCCGCCGTACACGCTCGACGACCGCCTCGCGCACCCCGGTGGCCAGATGCTCGAACGCCGAGGTGCCAAGCACCTCGGACGCGTGCTCGTAGCCGAAGAGCACCAGCACGGCGGGGTTGGCCGCAAGGACCACACCGTCGCGATGGATGAGCGTCGCCACCGGGGACTGCTCGAAGAGGGCGCGGGACCGCGCCTCGGCTGCACTGACGGTCTCGTGGGGGGCAGGCCGGTCGCTCACATCCGGTGCCTCCACCACCGCTGGCGCAGCCTCGACATCGATCGTGCGGGACCCGATCCCGGCGCGAATGATACTCCTGCCCAACGCTACGGCAGATCGGCCTTGGCCTATGTCGACATGTGGCACCCCGAGCGTGGGCACAATGGCCCCCCGGCGCGGCACACTCGCCGAAAGGAGGCGGTTCTGATCGTCAGGCTGGTCGTTCAGACCGGTCGCCGTCGCCGTCCCCATGACGGCCACGATCAGGCGTGTCCAAAGCCTTGGCGGCTGGAGCATGGACGCCTCGCGGGCCATCCTGCTCGCCACTCAGCACGCGCCAGCGCCAGCGGATTGGCGAGGGACCGTGGGGCGTCCACGCGGCCTGTCTGCTAACTCGGGCGGCGCCCCGAGCACCAGTCGCGTACCGGCTATTCGCGGATCCGACGAGGCAGTTGTGACCGGTGGTCGTCGCCGAGGCGCCGGACTGCCTCGTAGTCACGGTCGCTGAAGACGGTCAACCAGGGCTTCCGCATCCCGGTGATGACGGCGATCGCAGGTCGGGCGAGGCCACGCTGGGCAAGCCCGCCGGGCGTGCCGTTCTCGAGGATGCAGAACAGCCGGAACTGCTCCCGGCCCGGGCCCTGCGCTCGGATCTCGTAGTAGCCGCCCATCGCGCCGTGCATCGCCTCCCACCGCCCGCCGCCCGAGTAGCGGGGCGGCGGAGCCTCGGCGACGTCGTCGAGCACGGCCACGAGCTGGGCGCTCACCTTGAGGGGACAGCCGTCGAGGAACTCGTCGGCCGGACATCGTCCATCGGCCGTCCGGTAGTAGACGACGTCCCACGCCTCGGGCGCGGGCGAGGGAGCTACGCGCCGGCCGCTTCGGGCTCTCGGCGTCGGACGCGAGCCGCCGGTCGAGGAACGATCTGGATCTCGGCGCCGAGCGCGGTCGCCAAGGCGGCGACCGTTCGAAGCTCGGGGTTCACCTGCGCGGTGAAGAGCCTCCGCACGACCGCGTCGTTCCGCCCGATCTCCCGCGCCAGCTCGGCTTTCGAGAGGCCCGCCTCCACCCGGAGCTCGTCGAGGCGCTCCATGATCGCGTTCACCTGGGCCAGCTCCCGGCGGGTGCGCTCGTACTCGGCCCTGAACTCCGGGTCCTCGAGCCGCTGGGCGGTCTTTCGCCTGTGATACGTCGTGTCCAGCACGCGCCATTAAGCCTCCGTGGCGGGTTACACGGACACCGTAGCATAGGTGCTACGTTCCGTCAACGAGGCCGCCGTGACCTGGGGAGGACATTGCAGCCCGAGGCCTCCCGATGCTGCCGTGCTCCGTTCGGGGCGAGCGCCGAACGCTTCGGTTCCCGCCCGCGTGTCGTCTGGAGCCGATCACTTCCCTTGCTTGTTGTACGGAGGCTGGGTGCGCTTGATCACCCGAGCTTCCTTGGCGCGGGCGTCCTTGATGTTCGGCATCTGCTCGATCTGAACCTTCGTGCCGGGAATCGGGCTCGGTCCACTCGGGAGGTGCTCGCGCAGACGCTCCTGGACCCGGCCGCGCTTCGCCGTGCCGGCGTAGTTGTTCCGGCCGCCGTCTGTCGTGATCCTGTAGATGACGGGCTTGTCGTTCGACAGCTCACCGATGCCCGCGTCGGTGAGCGGCACCGTCCTCTTCGCCATCTAGTTCCGCGCCTTTCAGGGTTGGGTTGCGAACGCACGAGCGTCCGCTCGATCGATACTCTGCGCGCCGGCTGCGTCACCTAGCCTGTCACGCACTGCAGGGGTCGAACATCGCGCCACCTCGCTGGGCGTGCGGGACGGCACTCGCCGCGCCCTGCGGTTAGCGGGCGTGGCTGCGAGTTTGGGACCATGTCACGCTCGAGCGGCCCGCGCCCGGAGATACCGCCGCAGCACGGGCTGGCGCGTGAGGTCGGTGTCCTTGCCGTCGCGAACGTCGCGCTTGCGGGTGGACACCTGCCAGTTCGAGCCGAACTTGATGCCGTAGGGCGGGTCCACGTAGATGGCCTGGACCTGGCCCTTGAGCCCCTCCTTCTCGGCGAGGCTGGTCATGACCAGCAGCGAGTCGCCCAGGATCATTCGGTTCGACCACTTGCCGCTGTGGCGGTAGAAGTCGACCTTGTCCTCGAACGTGAGCTCGCTGTACGGGGCGAAGAAGCCGAGCTGCTGCTCCGTCGCGAGGCCCTCGGACTCGGCGCGCAGCTCCTCGACGAGCGCGAGCGGGTCGATGGTCTCCTGGATGTAGACCGGGACCGCGGGCACCTCGAGGTCGGCCGCGTCCTGCTCGTCCTTGCCCCGCCAGACGAGCTGCGGGTCCAGGCTCGGGTCTCGCGGGTAGCGCACGATGGCGGGCCTCTTCTCGTCGGGGCGGGCGAAGGACTCGAGCTCGGCGGTGGGGATGTTCGGGCGGGTGTCGCCGGGGTGCGTGGTCGCGCGGACCGGCGTCCTGGGGCCCATCTTGTCAGCCACGGCTTACCCCCTGCTCACTCGGCCATAAGGGCCGATGAAGTCACGGCGGCTACCGTCCTGCCGTGGACCACGTCGCCTGGGACCCAGAGAAGGATCGGCTCAATCTCGCCAAGCACGGCGTCAGCTTCGCTGAAGCGGCCAGGGTCCTCGCCGGTGATCCGGTTCGCATCTGGCCCGACCTGGCACACTCGACAGGGGAGCTGCGGATGATCACGATGGGCTTCACGCCGATGGGCCTGGTGCTGGTCATCGTGACCTCGGTCGGCTTGGACGGTAGTATCCGGATCATCTCCGCACGGCGCGCCACGAAGCGCGAACGACATGCATTCGAAGACGACTGACTCACCCCCCTCGAGGCCGCTGCGGCCAGGCATCGCTCGCCCACCGGCACCTTCGATCCCGGGCACGGTGGCGTACTGGCTCGAGAACCCGACGGGCGCGCGCGTCACCCCGCTGTATCGAAGCGCGCACACGCCGATGGTGCTGCTCGGGAACACGTACGAGAAGCTCGGCAACCTCGACGGCTGGTCGCTCGTGCGCCGCGACACGGATGGCAGCCGCCACATCGTGGTCGCGGGGCCCGAACTCGCCGAGCTTGCCCGCGCATTCCTGCCCCAGCGGACTCCGGAGGAGGCTGCGGCCCTCGCCCCGTTCTTCTCGGCGCTGCGTCGCGTCGCGACAGGCACCGGCGTCAATGACGGGATCGAAGATGACACGGTGCGCTGAGGCGCCGGCATGAGCATTTCGACCAATAGCGATCCGCTCGCCCACCCGCGAGCCGACGCCGTCGCGGTGGATGCTGACGTCCTGCGAGTAGTCGTGCGGGACGGGCGGACGATCGCGCCGCTGGCCTGGTTCGGCTGGCTCGCGAGCGCGAGCGTGGAGCAGCGGCGGGACTTCGCCATCATCGGCGGGGCGCCGGGATCTGGTGGGGCGAGCTGGGCGAGGGCATCTCGGTCGTGAGCCTGTTCGGCCTGCCGGAAGACCTCTGACGCCGGTCGCGCCTTGTCGGGTGCGGCCCGCGCATCGGCATAAGTGCCAGTGCAGCCTGCGCCGCTACGGTCCCAGCGTGGATGACGCGTCGTGGAACGCCGGAAGTGACCGGCACGCACGGATGCGAACATGGCTAGTTGCCTTGCCTTGACATGGCAAGCAGCCTAGCCTACCGTCGTCCGTGAAACGGCTCGACCTGATCCGCGCGATAGCGTCGTGTGCCCGCGCGTCCGGACTGCGCTGGACGCTCGTCCGGCAGGGTGCGGACCATGAAGTCTGGGACCTCGACGGCCTCCGGGTGATCATCCCGAGACACCGCGAGGTCAACGAACGCACGGCGGGCCAGATCATGCGGCTGCTCGAGGACAGGCTGGGACCGGGTTGGTGGCGACGATGAGGGACACGTACACGGCACTCGCCGAGCGCAGCGGCGGCTGGTGGGCGATCACCGTGCCGGAGCTGCGCGGGGTGTTCAGCCAAGCGCGGCGCCTCTCCCAGGTCGAACCCGTCGCGCGCGACGCGATCGCCCTGTTCCTGGGCGTCCCCGCGGATTCGTTCGACATCCACGTCCGCGAGGTCGTCGATCCGATCGCCGACGCGCTGGTTGCCGACGCGCTCCAGGCCCGGCGAGAGGCTGCCGATCACCAGCGCATCGCCGCGCAGAAGTCGCGCGAAGCGGCCCGCACCCTCGATCGCATGGGTCTGCCGCAGCGGGACATCGGCCTTCTGCTGCACGTCTCCCACCAGCGCGTTGCCCAGCTCCTGACGCCTGGTGGAGACGCCTGAGGACAGCGAGCAGCGTCCCGCGCTTCCCGAATCCGGGGTGCCGCCCGCCGGCCCGGTCACGCGCTGCTCCTGCGTAAGCGGCAGCAAAGCGAGCCCGGATACCCTGCCGTAGACATGCTGCGTCATGACCATTATTCTGACCACATGGCGAAGACGGTGACGGCGACCGAGGCGAAGACGCACATCCTCGCGCTGCTCGACGAGGTGGAGGCGGGCGAGGAGGTGGAGATCACCCGCCACGGCCGGCTGGTGGCGCGACTCGTCCCCGCCCGGGGCGGCAAGGCGCTCATGGGCATGTTCGCAGGCCTCATGTGGACCGAAGTCGCCGACGAGGAGCTGCTGTTCAAGGCCTTCGATGAGGATGACTGGGCCGACGGCTGGGACTGGACGCAGGACGAGACCGGTCCAGACGGGGCGCCGCGGCCATGACGACGCTGCTGCTCGACACGCACGTGCTCCACTGGTCGTCCATGGATCCCACGCGCCTGAGCCAACGGGCGCTGCAGGCCATCCAGGCGGCCGACGAGCTCGCGGTCTCGGCTGTAACCTGGATGGAGCTGGCGCAGCTGGCCGCCGCACGCCGTCTCGTGCCGCCACTCCCAGTCCTCACATGGCTCGAGCGGCTGTCCCGCGAGGTCCGCAGCATGCCCGTCACGCCGGCGATCGCTGTTGGCGCCTTCGACCTGCCGAGGTCGTTTCCCCGCGACCCCGCCGACCGCGTCATCTGGGCGACCGCCGGCGGGCACGGCTGGCGTCTCGTCACGAAAGACGAACGCATGCGGGCCCACGACCGCGAGGGCGCCGTCGTCGTCTGGTAGGCGGGGCGGCGGATCGGGCTGCACCGGCGCCCAGTGACGGGGGCATCCAGCGATAGGCCCCGCGCTGGCCCTGCCGAAGCTGGGGTGGTTGGCGCGCCCGGCGGGACTCGAACCCACGGCCTTCAGGTCCGCAACCTGACGCTCTATCCACTGAGCTACGGGCGCACGCTTCGACTGGCGGAGAGGGAGGGATTCGAACCCTCGGAGCAGGTTACCCCACTCGGCGGTTTAGCAAACCGCTGCACTAGGCCACTATGCGACCTCTCCGCAGCGCGGGGGATCATAGCATCCGCGCATCGGGCGCCAGACATCCCAGGCGGGCGGCAGGCGCGTGGGCCGCGCTTCGGGCGAGTGTCGGACTCGGCGGCGGCCGCTCAGTCGCGGTCGGAGGCCATCCGGTCCTCGGCGCGGCGGACGACCCCCTCGGGCGCGTCGCCCGGCTTGGGGCTCGCCCAGCCGAAGACGAACCGGATCATGTCGGCGGTTCGCGGCACGGACTTCGGGCCGGCGACGCGGACGCGCTCGATGACGTTGATCGCGGCGATCTCATCGGTCTCGGTCAGCAGCATGCCGAAGCGCGACGGGCCGATCCGGGTCAGGTGGTCGCTGGTCCGGGCCATGCGCCGCAGGCACTGCGCCGTCTCGCGCAGCGTGTGGTGGGCAACCTCCTCGCCCCAGACGCGCAGGATGTCGTCCAACCCGTCCACGTCGAGGATGACGACGGTCATCGGGCGCTTGTACCGCCTCGCCCGGGCGACCTCGGTGATCACCAGCTTGCGCCAGAACTCCGGGCCCTCCAGGCCGGTGAGCGCGTCCGTCCAGCCGGCGGGCTGGGGAATGCCACCGGTCTCGGATCCCCTCGGCTCCGCCATCGTCATCGATTTCGCCCTTCCCAGAAGCCGCACGATGTCCAGGTCCCCAGCGGTGTGGTGCTCGCCATGGTGGTGCGCCGGGGCACACTTGGATACAGGACCTTGGTAGGGGCGGCAGCCCGACGAGGTCCGGGGTGGCCGAGGGTGGCCTCGACCCGGCCCGCAGCCTGCCGGCCGCCGGGCGCGGCCCATCGCCAGGCCGGGCGTCCGCGGGGACCGGCGCCGCCGAACTCGCTTGACGAAACTCGCTCAGGAGAACTCGCCCTGCGAGAAGAACACGCCCTGCGGGTTGACGGCCGGGCGGCCCTCCGATACCGTCGGCAGCACCGATGCGTGCCATCTATCTCTTTACCCGCCCGGCATGACCGTTCCCCGAGCCTAGGCCCGGGTCCACGGGCCGTGCCGGGTGCAGCAGAGGTCCCAGACCTCTGCTTTTTTCTTTCTCTCGACGCACTCCCCCACCAGCGCAAGGAACCTGAGACGAGATGTTCGTGGTGATGCGGACCGGAGCCGGCGAGGCCGAGGTCAACGGCGTGAAGGGCCTGATCCTGGCCGAGGGCCTCACGCCGTTCGAGAACGCCGGCGCCGACCGGACGGTGATCGCCGTCGTGGGCGAGATCGGCAGGCGCCGCGAGCAGCTCAGGGCCCGCCTCGAGGCCCTGGCGGGTGTGGCCCAGGTGACCGCCATCTCGAAGCCGTACAAGCTGGTGTCGCGCGAGTTCCACCCCGAGAACACCGTCATCGACGTCCTCGACACGCGCGTCGGCGACGGCCGGCTGACCGTGATGGCCGGCCCCTGCTCGGTGGAGAGCCGCGACCAGCTGTTCGAGACCGTGGACCACGTCGCCGCCCACGGGGCCACGATCATCCGCGGCGGCGCGTTCAAGCCGCGCACCAGCCCCTACTCGTTCCAGGGCCTGGGGGTGGAGGGCCTGCGCTACCTCGCGGAGGCGCGGCACCGGACGGGCCTGCCGATCGTGACCGAGGTCATGGAACCCAACCAGGTCGACATCGTCGCCGAGTACGCGGACATCCTTCAGATCGGCACCCGCAACATGCAGAACTTCTCGCTGCTGCTCGCCTGCGGTCGCGCGGGCCGGCCGGTGATGCTCAAGCGGGGCTTCGGCAACACGATCGAGGAGTGGCTCATGGCCGCCGAGTACATCGCCTCGGCGGGCAACAGCCAGATCATCCTGTGCGAACGCGGCATCCGGACGTTCGACAACAGCACGCGCAACACGCTCGACCTCACGGCGGTGCCGCTGATGCACCACCTCACCCACCTGCCGATCGTCGTCGACCCCTCGCACGCCACCGGGAAGCGCTGGCTGGTGAAGCCGCTCGCGATCGGCGGCGCCGCGGTGGGCGCCGACGGGATCATGGTCGAGGTGCACCCGCGGCCGGACGAGGCGCTGTCCGACGCGGAGCAGCAGCTGGACTTCGCCGGCTTCGACGCCATGATGGCCGCCGTCACGGCCGTCCACGTGCACGTGCGCGACCTGCACGGGGACCTGCTGCCCTCGGCGCCCGCCGACGACGAGAAGGGCTGACCGCGTGGACGACCTCGTCGTCCGGCCCGCCGCGCGCCTGCGCGGCCGTCCGGCGCTGCCCGGCGACAAGTCCATCTCGCACCGCGCCCTGCTCCTGGCGCTGCTCGCTCAGGGCGAGAGCCGGATCGCCGCGGCCGGCGACGGCGAGGACGTCCGCTCGACCGCAGGCGTGGTGCGGGCGCTGGGCGCCACGGTCGAGCGCCAGGGCGAGCGCGACGGACGGGTGGACTACCGCGTGGCCTCGCCGGGCGGCTCCGCGCTGGCCGAGCCCGAGGGGATCCTCGACTGCGGCAACTCCGGGACCACCACCCGACTCGTGGCGGGGCTGCTCGCCGGGCAGCCGCTGTTCGCCGTGCTCGACGGGGACGCCTCCCTGCGGCGCCGGCCGATGGCGCGCGTCGTGGAGCCGCTGCGCGCGATGGGGGCGTCGTTCGCGGGGCGGCGCGCGGCGACGCTGCTCCCGCTCGCGGTGACGGGGCGCGCGCCGCTCGAGCCCATCGACTACGCGACGCCCGTGCCGAGCGCCCAGGTAAAGTCCGCGATCCTGCTGGCCGGCCTCGCGGCGGCCGGTGAGACGCGGGTGACCGAAGCCGTGGCCACCCGGGACCACACCGAGCGCATGCTGCGCGCCCGCGGCGTGGCGGTGGACGAGGTGACCGCCGAGGACGGTCGCCACCAAGTCCGCCTCGTCGGCCCGGCCTCCGTGCGCGCGATCGACGAGACCGTGCCCGCCGACCCGTCCGCCGCCGCGTTCTGGCTGGTGGCGGGGTCGATCCACCCCGACGCCGAGCTGCAGCTCGACGGGGTCAGCACGAACCCGACCCGGCGTGCCATCATCGACATCCTGCGGCGCATGGGCGCCGACATCGAGGAGCGCGTCCGGCCGGCGTCCGGCAACGCCGACGGCGAGCCCCTCGCGGACTTGGTGGTGCGGTCCAGCCGGCTCCGGGCCGTCGACCTCGGCCCGGCTGAGGTGGCGGCGGCGATCGACGAGATCCCGGTGCTGTGCCTGGCCGCGGCGGCCGCAACCGGGACGACGCGGATCCGCGGCGCGGGGGAGCTGCGCTACAAGGAGTCGGACCGCATCGCCGGGATCGCGGACGGGCTCACCGCCCTGGGCGCCCGCGTCCGCGTCACGGGCGACGACATGGAGATCGAGGGGGGCCGACGTCTTGCGGGCGCGGTCACCGAGACACTGGACGACCATCGGCTCGCGATGACGTTCGCCGTCGCGGGCCTTGTCGCCGAGGGCGAGACCACCGTGCTCCGACCCGGGTCGGCGGCGATCTCGTACCCCGGCTTCTTCCGCGAACTCGAAGGGGTGCGTGCATGACGAAGCGAGTCGTCCTCATCGGCCATCCGGTGGCCCACTCGCTCTCGGGGGCGATGCAGCAGGCGGCGTTCGACCACCTGGGCGTCGACGCCAGATACGAACTGTGGGACCGGACCCCGGCACAGCTGGCCGAGACGATCGCCGAGCTGCGCGGCGAGGAGTTCCTCGGCGCCAACGTGACCATCCCCCACAAGGAGCGGGTGGTGCCGCTGGTGGACCGCCAGACGGAGGAGGCCCACGCGACCGGCGCGGTCAACACGCTCACGCGCGAGGGCAGGAAGCTCGTCGGGCACAACACCGACGTCGCGGGCTTCAAGGTGGCGCTCGACCGGCTGGTCGGCCGCCAGAAGATGCCCCGCCAGGCGGTGGTGCTGGGGGCCGGCGGCGGCGCCCGGGCCGTCGTCTACGGGCTGATCCGCGAGGGCTTCCAGCGAGTGGTGGTGTTCAACCGCCACCTCCACCGCGGCGAGCAGCTGGTCAAGCACTTCGGCCGGTCGGCGGCGCACATGGACCTGCGCGCGATGCCGTGGCACGAGTCGATCCTCGAGGCCGAGCTGGCCAAGGCCAAGGTGCTCGTCAACGCGACCTCGATCGGCCTGGGGGACGACAGCTCGCCCATCCCGGCCGAGATCCTGATGCCCGAGCTGCTGGTCCTGGACCTCATCTACAAGCAGACGCGCCTGCTCCGCGATGCTGCGGCGGCCGGCTGCACCACGGCGGACGGCGAGACCATGCTGCTCCACCAGGGCGCGGCCGCCTTCACCCTGTGGACGGGCGAGCCCGCCCCGATCGACTCGATGCACGAGGCCCTCACGGCGGCTCGCGCCGACGGCGTCACGTCGGCCGAGGGCGAGCCCGGCGCGAGCGCCGTCGCCGGCTGACGGGCGGAGGAGGGCTGCGGTGGACCGGTTCCGCTTCATCACCGCGGGCGAGAGCCACGGGCCCTCGCTCGGGGCGGTCGTGGAGGGTGTGCCCGCCGGTCTCGCCCTCACCGAGGCGGACCTCGAGGTCGACCTCGCCCGCCGCCAGCGCGGGTACGGCCGCGGCGCGCGCCAGGCGATCGAGCAGGACCGCGCGACCATCCTCTCGGGCGTCCGCCACGGGCGCACGCTGGGCTCGCCGATCCTGCTCGAGGTGGCCAACCGCGACTGGGCGAACTGGACCCGCGTGATGCAGGTTGGCCCGCTGTCCGCCGAGGAGGCGGCCGAGCTGACGGCACTGGCCGACGCGGGCAACAAGCGCGCCCAGCCGATCACCCGCGTCCGGCCCGGCCATGCGGATCTCGCCGGCGCCCTCAAGTACCACTTCAACGACGTCCGCAACGTGCTCGAGCGTTCGTCGGCACGCGAGACGGCGGCGCGCGTGGCGGCGGGCGGGATCGCGCGGGCGTTCCTGCGCGAGCTCGGGATCGACGTGTGGTCGTTCACCGCCGAGGTGGGCGGGATCGCCGTGGACCCGGCCAACTGCAGCCGCTCGCGCGACGAGGCCGAGGCGTCGCTGCTGCGCTGCCCCGACCCCGACGCCGAGCAGGCGATGATCGCCCGCATCGACGAGGCGCGCGGCGGCGGCGACACCGTCGGCGGCGTGTTCGAGGTGGTGGTCCACGGCGCGCCCATCGGCCTGGGCAGCTACACGCACTGGGACCGGCGCCTGGACACGGCCCTCGCGGCCGCCGTCATGAGCATCCAGATCGTCAAGGGCGTGGAGTTCGGCCTCGGGTTCGAGCAGACGCGGCGACTCGGG
>JAKAHU010000048.1 GCA_021825385.1 Chloroflexota bacterium
GAGGTTGTTGGCCAGGTACATGGGGTCGGAGGGGACCGAGACCATCAGGCAGCCCCGGTCGCGCAGCTCGGCCTCCAGGCGCGCGAAGCTCCCGCAGTTGGGCCGGGGGGGCACGTAGGGGATGGACAGGAGTCGCGCCACGTCCTCATTCCTGGCTGTATGGATCCCTTAAACCAGTACACGGCGAAAGGCACTTGTCGCAACTGATCGGCGTGCGCGGCGCCAACTCAACGCCAAGTGAGGCAGAAAGCTCCTTCATGCTCAGGGTCATCATGTGGATTCGCGCATCAGGGTTGGCGGGCCGATCGACAATCGACACCCCCTCGACGACGACGTGTGTGACGACGTGAACACAATCCACCTCGTAGACGACGCCTGTCTCATGGAGCGCACAGTCGTCCTTGAGGCACACGTTGCAGAGCTTCCCAATCGGGATGCGCGGGGCGTGGTAGGTCCTCCCCGTGATGTGGCTGCATAGGAACGGGCTCTCGCCGCAGATCGTGCACGTGCTCTCGACCTCGGCGAACTCAGGACTGAACCCGACTCTCGTGTGAGCCAGGGCGACCGGGCATACCTCTGTGTAGGCGTTGTGCTCCTCACTCCAGGGGAGTTCACAGCCGAAGGTCTCTCGAACCCACCTCCCGGCCACATGGAGTTGCTGATGCGCGGCTTCCATCTCGGGAGCATCTTCGAGCCAGTCGACGGCCGAACGCAGTACCCCGAGGGCCTCCCTCGCCGTGGTTTCGGCCGCCAAGGAGCGTGACGCGACCACGGATTGCGCCTCGCTGAGCAACGCCAGGCCTCTGCGAAGCCTCTGTGTGCCCGTGTCATCTCTCAAAGAAGCGCCTCAGGGTCTCGCGGACCATTCGCTCGTTGGATTGAGCGTCACCAGTCGCCTCAAGTTCAACCCACTCAATGGACGTGCCGTCCGGCGATTCCCATCGGCCCACGTCGAGTGATAGGCGGGCGCCGGGCCGCGCACGATCAAGTAGGACTCTGACCACATAGGCCACGCCGTCGATGGTGCTCAGCACAGTCCCTGCGTCACCGACGGCAATCACAATCCCGGGGAGCACCTGCTCAATGCCGCTCTTGTGCTGCCAGCCCCTTGCCGAGGCGGGATCCGTTGAGTATGCAACGGCAACACCGGCCTCCCTCAAGATCCCGACAAAGTCCGGCGTGACGCCGGCGTACATGCCGTCCGAGCGTGGGAACACCATCGTTCCCGCCACGGCGGGCGAGGCGACAAGCCTCGCGAGTACCTCGTCGTCGTCGGGGCGGAAGCGCGCCTGTCGCCGTTCATTGGCGTCCTTCATCCGCGTTCTCCCCGTCAACGGGCTTACAGAAGCGGAAACGTGTCTCGGACGGCCCGGCGCAGGTTCCCTCGTGTCGGCCGCTCCAGATACGTGATCCAGGCCGAGGCCGCCATCAGCAGCATCAGCAGCGCCATAGCCTTGCGGAGAGTCATCACCTGCCTCCTACTTCTTCTTCTTCTTCTGCGAGAGGGCAGAGCCCGCTGCGCTCTTCGAGGTCTTGCTGAACCGCCCGTCGCGGAGGACCTTGGACGCCGCCTTGGCGGCCTTCTTGCTCGTCGCCACCGACCCTGACCTCACTTCTTCGGCTTCTTGCCGATCACCCTCGACTCGGTCCAGTGCCCCCCGGCCTTGGTCGGCGGGAACCTGTCCCCTTGCTTGAGCACGATCTCCTTCCCCCCGGGCGCTGACTTGTATATGCCTGAGGCCGGCGCCTTCGCGCCCGGCTTGTGGCTCGCCATGCGGCTCGTCTCCTCGTCCGGCTGGGTACGACGCTCATCCTGCAGGGTAACTGCTCCACCGCCCTTGTCAATGCCTTTTCTCGCCCTTTGTCGTGATCGTGAGGTACGACAGGTTGTGGTGCTGGACGTCTTGATGCCCACATATTGCGTTTCGTAACGTCAATAAAGGCGGACAAAAGGCCTGGCTAGGTCGACGTCCTCTCGCAAACGCTTCATCGTTGCTGTTGACGCGGGGCGGACGACCTGGCAACGACGGAGGAAAACGCGTGATGGAGTCCGACCAGATCGGCCGGACAACTGCACAGGCCCAAACACGGAGACCTCGTGACCATCACGCCTTCTACTACCACGCCATGCGCCCATAGCCCAGCTCCGGGCCCTTCCAAGGCAGGCGGCTTGCCGCCGTAGACCTTGGTTCCTCTTCGCGGGGCCCCAGGAACCTGGAGGCGTCCGCCCACCCGGGGCTGCACCTAACTGTTTGTCTCTTGACTTCATGATCGCGGGGACGACGATGCTAACTGTTGTGTTTCTTGACGATAGAGATGCGGCATGACAACGCAAGACCTGGTCACCACAGGCGATGCGGCGAGGATCCTCGGCGTGACGCGTCAGCACGTGATCGACCTTTGCGAGCGGGGCGAACTGCCGTACACGATGGCCGGTACCCACCGCCGGATCCGGTTCGACGCCGTGGTCGCCCTGCGGGACAGGCCCTCCGGCTCGCGCGGCGGGCCGATGACCAAGGACCAGGTGCGCTCACTCTGGCTCCACCGGGCAGCTGCCGGCAAGATCGCGGCCGACCCGTCGGCGTCGCTTGCGAAGGGCCGGGCCAGCGTCGAGCGCCAGCTGGCGGCCGGCGCCGACGGCGGGGTCTGGCTGCGACGGTGGCTCGACGTCATCGCCCGGGGTCCCGAGGCCGTGATGCGCGTGATGACCTCAACCCACCCCGAGGCGCGCGAGCTTCGCCAGAACTCGCCATGGCTCGGGTTGCTGAGCGACTCCGACCGCGAGAGAATCGTGCGCTCGGCATTCGAGGCGACAGGCGCGACAATGGGCTACCCACCATCGGGCTACCAGTCTCCATCGCCGACCTCACAGACCGGCTCACCACTCGCTGACACGTCTCCGCGGCGGCCGCGCTGACAAGGAGCTACTGACCGAATCCTTGGTCTGAGCACGCCCGTCCGGGGCGCATGATGGGCCGGTGACCAACGGACCGTCGGTGCGCCTGCACTCCGTCGACCCTCGTTCGCCGCTCGTGCCCGCCCTGCTCATCGGGATCGCGCTCGGCGTCGTGATCGGCTTGGGGCTCGCGCAGGTGACTCCCGTCGCTCCCAAGGCAACCGCGACCAGTGCGGTTGGCGCCACGTCGTCGAGCCCGCATCCTAGTTCCTGGATCACCAGTGCGTCCGTGGCGCCAGAGTTGATGCAGGCGTACTACGCGACCCGCGTGACCTCAGCCGGGCTGGCTCCTGTGGTGTGCACGACGGCCTATGGCCTCGCCTGCCAGGGAGTCCCCGCGCACGAGATCACGCATATCGAGGGCGCGAGCCCGGAGACGGAGATCCCGGGACCCAGCGAGATGTGGCCGCAGCTGGCCGCCATCGCACACGTGAACGGGGCTGGCGCACCGGTGGACGTGATCGTCGTCGATGATCTGAGCCCGGCGCTCTTCAGCCAGGTCGCCGTCCTGATACCCAGTCCCGATCAGAGGAGCTGGACCGATCTTGGGGCCGCGGTGACCCCGGTCAGCGTCAATGGCGCCGTGGCGGTCATGGATCTGGGCCCTCTGGCTCGCGGCGCGTATGTGGTCCTCATCCGACAGGTCTTCTCCGTGCCGCCAGACCGGTATGGCCTGCACCAGAGCTGGAAGGTCATCGGTGTCGAGGTGGGGTAGTGCCCCCGCCAGACTGATGCGCTGCGGACGTGCGCGCGCCGGCCGGATGATCTTGGGGCCGGTTGGCACCTTCACCGCGGGAATTCGGCTACAGCCCCCTAGTAGCCATGGCGTGCTGGCCCGGGCGCGCCGCCCGGGCCAGCCATCGTCAGTGCGACAGCCGGTCGAGCGCCGCTCGTGCCTCCCCCGGCTCCCGGGCGACCCGCCAGGCGCGGTGCTTCGGGTTCGCGAGCGGCCGGATCCCGGCGAGGGCCCGCCGCTCCGCTGGCTTGAACTCGCGCCGCACCGTCTCCACGTCCGGGACGAGGCCGAGGAGCCGGACTAGGTCCTCGACGTCGCGGTCCGCCTGGCGCGACTGCCAGGCCCGGACCTTGAGCACGATCGCGGCGGCGAGGGACGGGACCGGGAGGACGCCGATGCCGACGCCGACGACCTCGACGGCGAGCGGGCGCGCTGAGGCGAGCGCGCGGCTGCCCCCCGGTATCTCCGTTGTCGTCGACGGCGGGACGGTCGTCAGGTCGGCGCGGGAGCCGACGTGGTCGGGGGCGAGGAGGTCGACCTGCGCGTCGTCGCGCCGGAACCGGTAGGGGTGCCGCGCCTCCGCCATCTCGAACCCGGCGGCCACGAGGCGCTCCGCGGCGATCCGCGTGCCGTCGGCGAGCACGCGCACGTCGACCACGACGTCGACGTCCCCGGTGGTGCGTCCGGATGGCCGCCCCGCCTCGAGTTCGAGGAGGATGACCATCTGGGCCCCGATGAGGACCCACGGGACACCTGCGAACAGACTCGAAACCTCCAGCGCGGTCCCCCAGACCCGTGCCTCCGCGTCGCTCGCGGGCAGGATGACGACCGTCATCGCGCGGTCAGCGCCTCGCGCGCGACCTGCTGGCTCCTCGGGTCGCGGTCGTCGGCGAGGTCCAGCGCGACGGCGGCCCGGGGCGCGACGGGGCCAGAGAGCCAGGCGCGGACCTCGTCGGGCACGACCCGTAGCACGACGTTCGGCTCGTCCGTGGGGCGCAGCGCATACCGCCGCTCGAGCCGCCGAGCCGTCGACGCGTCCACGTAGAGCTCGACCTGCGCGTCCGGGGCCACCAGGCCGAGCCCGGCCTCGGCCGCGAAGCGCGGCCCGGTCCGGACGACGGCGCCCTCGGCCGCGAGCCGGGCGAGGTCGGAGCTGTGGGCGCGGAGGTCGCGGCGCCGGGCGCGTGACGCCAGCCGGGCGCGGACGTCCCACAGGCCCCGGCGGGCAACGGCGCGCAGCCGCGAGAGCGTCGGAGCGTCGAGCCCGGGCGGCGTGGCGCCGTCCCACAGCAGGATGAGCGCCCAGGCTCGACGGGGCGAGTAGCGGCGGCCGCTGGCGGGGCGCAGTTCCAAGCGCGCCTCCACGTCCTCGCGCCGCACCAGCGTCTGGTGGCCGAGGACCCTTGAGCGCAGCGCGCCATCGCCCACGAGCTGGAGGACCCGCTGCCGCGTCAGCCCGAGCGCGGCGGCGGCCTCGGACGCGGGCATCCAGTCGGAGAGCCTTCCCTCAACCATTGCTAAGTGACAATAGTTCAGACAATCGCGTCAGTCAAGGACTCCCCGCCGCCGACCGGGCCCGCGACTCGAGGAACAGGGCGTAGGCCCGCACCGCATCCCAGTACTGGCTACACACCGGCGGATCAACCGGGCGACAGGCTTGGCAAACTCCGGCCGAGCTTGCCACCGAACGCTACTCGCAGGAATCGCGCTCGCGCTGGGGAATTGTCGTGTTGACGATCTTGTCCGAGTCAGCCGACCGGCGGTCGAATGCCTGCTGGATCGTGGACGTGACGCTCCAGTCGTCCTTGGTGAAGGCGCTCCACTTGTAGAGCTTCGCGTAGCCGGAGTGGACGTTGGCGTCCAACCGCTTGGGCAGGTCATCGCGGTCGTACGTGTTCTCTCTGCTGAGCGGGAACGTAGGGAGCAGGACGCCGATCAGGCCCGAGGAGCCGCCAACCTTCTTGTTCAGGCCCGCCGAGATCTCCCAGTCAACGTGCTTGCGGCACTTCGTCTTGGGCCCGACGAGGACGACCAGGACACTCGCGTCTTCAATGTATTTCTCTTGGATGAGCCGCTTGATGTACTCGTCCGAGTTCTCGCTCGCGATGCCCCCGTCCTGCACGCTCTTAGCGATGAAGAGGTTTCCGAACTCGTTCTCGAGCTTGACCCGGTACTTCTCGTCGTCCTTGTGGTAGAAGCTGATGAAGACCTTGTGCCGTGTCGCCATCTCTCGTCCCCCTAGTCGTGCGCTCGTTCCGAGGTCCTGCCGATGAGCCTGTGCACGCCCCGAAGCGTAAGCGCCACCACCTCGTCGGCGTCGTCCGTTTCTGCGAGCCTGTCGTTCTCCTCTTCGTCTAGACCGTTCCGCAGTCCGGCCATCCCCGCCACCCGCAGGCGCTCAACCACCGCCCCGAGCTGGAAATCGGCGTCGTGCCTGACATCGATGCGGTCGTAGTGAGGCGAGTGGTCTCGCTGGTACTCGGCGGTCAGCGCGCTTGGCGCCTCGCCGCGAAGCGCGGCTACCACAATGCCTGCCGCGCCCCCGAAGCCACCCGCTACGTAGACGGGCTTTCCGCTGGCGATGGCGAGGTCGGCCTCCACGACGACCCCGGGGATGATGCCCCGCTGGCCTGACGTCTGGCCGCCGAGGACGAATCTGGTGTCGATCTCCTGTTCCATGCGCAGCCGCATCGCCTCGACGCAACGTGAGATGGCGATCAGGTCATCGTGTGCCCCCGCCTTGGACGCGTCGATCCCGGTCGCCGGATCGACTCGAACGAGAGTCGCAACATTCGCGAGGTCGGCCCGCTGCTTCGCGGTCATCTCATCCCACACGGGCCAGTGGAGATACGCGCTAACCCGTTCAGGTCCCGCGAGATCGCGACGGTTGTAGGTTCTGACGAGATCGAACAGCGCCTCGGTGTAACCGCCTCGGCGAATGTCGCCGCCGTACGCGACGTCCCATCCGGAGGCGAGGATGGGGCGCGCCATCTCGATGAAGACGTGGCGCACGTGCAGCTCGCTCAAGCCGCGCGAGAGGAGCTCTGGGCGCGGCGGCGAGGATACCGAGATCCCGAAGGTGAATCGGGGGCGAGGCATCGTTCGACTCAGATCGTGAGGAGACCGGTCGGCGTCACGGGACGCAGGTCCGGGTCCAGTTCTGCGAGTACAGCGAGCTCCTCAGCCCCGAGAGGAGGATCCGGGTAGAGGAGATGCCCCCCGACGCCGTTCACGGCGGAACCTCCGCGCATCGTGAGGGCCGTGAGTAGCTCTGGCGGGTGCGGGATTACCTGCCGCTGCGCGTCGAGGCCGTGCAACCGGCAGAGCGACTCGACCCTAAGCGGAAAGTAGCGAGCCCGAAGCACCTCACGGAGAACGCCACCGGCCACGGCGGTGGCAGTCTCTGGTCCGCGCCACCGTATGACAGGGACGTTGCCCATATAGGGGAATGCGCGCGCCTCGCCGCGCTCGACGGCGGCGAGTACGACAATCGGGACGCCATGCCGTTTCGCCTCGAGCACCTCGATGCGACACCACTCCCGCGACCCGTATGTGTCCGTCTGGATCGCCAGAAGAGCGTGGGTTGAGCCGGCGGCCGCGATGATGAACTCACCGAACCTGACGCCGTCCGGGATGTCCGCCGCGTCGAAGAAGTCGTCGAGTCGATCCTCGTCGTGGAGCTGCGCGCGGACGGCGCCCATAATCGCTAAGCCATCGCTCTTGGCGTGGCTGAGGAAGACCTTGACTTTGGTGCCTTGCGGGTCGAGGCACTTGCACAGGTCGTGCAGTACATCGCGCATCAGGACGTCTTGGTGCAGCTCTGAGGGAGTCCGATCAAGCCGGATCGCCTGCAACTGCCTGAACGCTGGCGGAAGGTTAGCGCAGTCGCTGATTGCCACCGGAACCACGAGATCGGAGTCGCCCGCCTGGGCGACGAGCTCAGCGCAGTACTGTCGCCAATGCGTCGAAGCCACAAGCTGGTCGTCCGCCAGCACGAAGACGACAGTTCGGCGGGACTTGCCGAACGGCACGGGCGCCGGTGCCTCGTCCGGGCTCGCCGCCGTCCGAAACCTGACCGGGATGCCTAGCCCCCGCCGAGCCGGGTACTCCGGATCCGCGCACAGCTCCCTGAACATCAGATCCGCGAGGTCGGCCGCTTGGGTCGCCCCAGGGTGCCACGCGACAAACACGCTCAGGACCGGCCGCGGGAGTTCTGCGCTCACATGGGAAGGGTGCCACGCACTCTGCGCCCGCTGCCCGGCGAATCCGCGTGCGTCGCGTCAGCTGCGGTCCACGATGCCGGTCCACGAGTTGTCCGGCGACGCCGCGCCGACCGCCGAGGTCACCAGGGCCGAGGCGCTGCGCGCTCGGGTCGCACGGCTGGACGAGCGCGACAGACTCGCGGCAGGAACCCTGACGAGTGCCGGTCCGGGCCTGATCCGACGAATGGAACCACTGCCACGCCAACCTCGCCCAGTCACGCCCGGAGTCCGACACACGCGTACCTAGTCCTGGCGCCTGCGCCCGTCGCCTGTCTGGCGACATGACGGAGGACTATCCGGCCGCCATCCGGCCGCACCTACAATGAGGACAGCGCCAGACGATCCCGGCGCTGAAGCGGGGGCAACCTGATCAGACCGTTGGACCACGATCGAGCCGCGACCCTTCAGAAGCCGATCGTGTCGGCCATTGGCATGCGACACCTTCGCTGATGCGAGAGGAGTCCCTGCCCCCGTTCGCGCCCGCGATGCTCGACTCGATGCGCGCGATCGGCTACTCGTTCGAGGCCGCGCTCGCGGACATCGTTGACAACAGCGTCGCGGCGGGCGCCACACGCGTGGACATCCAGTTCCGCACGGACCGCATCCCATACGTCGCCGTGATCGACGACGGCGAGGGCATGACGACCGATGGCCTCAGGGAGGCGATGCGCCACGGCGGCGCCGGGCCGCACCAGACGCGCTCCGAGCGCGATCTCGGGCGCTTCGGGCTCGGGCTGAAGACGGCGAGCCTCTCGCAGTGCCGGCGCCTGACCGTGGTATCGCGCCGCGCCGGCTCGACGGCCGGAGCACGCTGGGACCTCGACCTGATCGCGGAGCGGAAGGACTGGGTGCTCGCGCTCCTCGACCCCGAAGACCTCGCCGATCTTCCGCATGTCGCCGAGCTCGAGACCACCGCATCGGGAACGATCGTGCTGTGGCAGGTCTTCGACCGGGCGACCGCGGGCGAGGCGTTCCCCGACAGGGCGCTCGAGACGCTCGTGGACCGAGCACGGGACCACCTTGCATTGGCCTTCCACCGCTTCCTGTCGGGCGACGAGGGCGGCCCGCGGCTGGCGATCACCATCAACAACCGGGCCCTCCCGGTTGTCGACCCGTTCCTCTCGGCCAAGCGCAGCACCAAGCTCCTCCCGCCTGAGACCCTCGATGTCGGCGGCGCCACGGTGACCTTCCGGCCGTTCATCCTGCCCCACATCTCGAAGATGAGCCACGACGACCTCGAGCTCGCCGGAGGGGAGGAGGGGCTGCGCCGGTACCAGGGCTTCTACGTCTACAGGGGCCGTCGGCTGATCACCCACGGCACCTGGTTCAGGCTGCTGAGGCAGGGCGAGCTGACCAAGCTCGCTCGCGTCCTCGTCGACATCCCCAACAGCCTCGACCACCTGTGGGCGCTAGACGTGAAGAAGTCGACCGCATACCCGCCTGAGGTCGTCCGAGGCGGCCTCCAGCGGACAATCGAGCGGATTGCGGGAGAGAGCCGCAACGTCTACACCTTCCGCGGGAGCCGGATCAACAAGAAGGACGTCAAGCACATCTGGCAGCGCGTCGACCTGCGTGGCGGGTTCAACTACGAGATCAACCGCGAGCACCCGGTTCTGATCGAGATCGCTACTCGGCTCGCCGATGGTCACGGCACTGGGCTCGAGCCGCTCCTTCGGGCCGTCGAGATGGCCCTCCCGGTCGACAGCATCTACGCGGACATGGCGTCGGATCGAGTCGTCCAGCCGCGCCCCGACGACGCCGAGGCGACGACTGTGCTCGGCGGTTTGGCGGATCAGCTCATGGCTGCGCTCGCCGGCAATCCTGTCGCACAGAGGCAGCTTCTGAACGGGGGTCTGCTCGAGATGGACGTGTTCGCGGCCCACCCAGAGGTGACCCGGAGGATCGTTGCGAGGTTGCGTGGTGACAACTGAATCCGCGGCACGTCTCGAGAGCGCTGTCCAGGCAACTCTGCCGCGCGATCGCCGGCCGACGGAGGACGAGCTCCGCGAGCTGGCGGTCCGCATGCGGGCAGTATTCGAGGTCACGGACGACGAGTTCGACCGCAGCCTGAAGGCCCTTCACGCCCGCGTCATCCTCGACATGGAGCTCGGGACGGCCCTCCTCGCCGCCGACCATGTGCCTTGGCTCGCCGGTCGGAAGGCGTCGATCGACCCCTTCTACTGGGAGCGCTACCGGCTGATGCTCCTGCGGGACGGTCGCGGGCCTCTCGTCGTCACCGCGCTCGACGCCGTCACGGACGAGATCCTCGACCTCACCGGTGACCCCATGCGCTCAGGGAGCTGGACGCGGCGCGGGCTTGTGATGGGCGACGTGCAGTCGGGGAAGACCGGCACGTACACCGGCCTCATCGACAAGGCGGCAGACGCGGGCTACCGCCTCGTGATCCTGCTCACCGGGAGCCTCGAGAACCTGCGCCGCCAGACGCAGGAGCGCCTCGACAGCGGATTCGTCGGGCTGGACAGCGCCGAGCGCCTCAAGACGCAGGTCGCCACGAGTCGGCTCGTCGGCGTCGGCCTGATCGACCAGTCGCGGACCGCGATGGTCTTCACGTCGCGGTCACGCGACTTCAACCGTGCGCTCATGAACCAGCTGAACCTCCGGCTTCGGTCGTTCGGCGAACCGGTCCTGATGGTCGTCAAGAAGAACAAGCGGGTGCTCGAGAACCTCGAGGACTGGCTGCGGTCCTACAACGCGGGGCTCGACGACCGGATCGACGCCCCGATGCTGCTCTTCGACGACGAGGCTGACGCGGGATCGATCAACACGAACTCGCAGAACGACGACCCGACGAAGGTCAACGCCGCGATCCGGCGACTCCTCGCTTTGTTCCATCGATCGTCGTACGTCGGCTTCACGGCGACGCCCTTCGCCAACGTGTTCGTCGACCCGGACACGCGCGAGGGGATGCTCGGCGACGACCTCTTCCCCCGGGACTTCATCTACTCCCTGGAGGCGCCGACCAACTACTTCGGCCCCGAAGTCGTCCTCACGGAGGACGGCGGCGTTGTTCAGCTGATCGAGGACGCGGAGCCTTTCTTTCCCGCCGGCCACAGGAACGCGCTCTCGGTCACCGGGCTGCCCGAGAGCCTGTACGAGGCCATCCGAAGCTACCTCCTCGTTGCGACGATCAGGGACATGCGGAGCCACGTTCCCCCGCACCGCTCGATGCTGGTCAACGTCAGCCCCTGGACCGCCGTCCAGAACGATGTCGCCGCCCTCGTGGACCACTATGTCCGGGAGGTGCAGCGAGACATCCGCAACTTCGCGGCGCTGGACGAGGCAGACGCTCTGGCGAACGCGAGCATCGCAGCGCTCAAGAGGACCTGGGCCAGGCACCACGACGACGGCTCGATTCCCTGGCAGGCCATCCAGCGCCGGCTCCACGACTCCGTCCAGCCGGTCGTCGTGCGGCCCGTCAACCAGACGACCGGCGCCGCGAGCCTGGACTACCGCGAGCAGGGGGAGATGGGCCTGCGCGTGATCGCCGTCGGCGGCAACAGCCTCTCGCGCGGCCTGACCCTCGAGGGGCTCTCGACGAGCTACTTCTACCGGAACTCGCAGGCGTACGACACGCTGATGCAGATGGGCCGGTGGTTCGGCTACCGCGACGGCTACGACGACCTCTGCCGCGTGTGGATGGCTGAGGAGGCGCAGGGCAACTTCGCCTACATCGCGAACGCGGCGGTGGAGCTCCGCGGCGAGCTCCGGCGGATGAAGCGACTCGGCCTCACGCCGCGAGAGTTCGGGCTCAAGGTCCGCGCGCACCCGGGGGCGCTCGTGGTCACCGCGCGCAACAAGATGCGGCGAGCGAACGACATCGTCTGGGAGGTCTCGCTCGACAAGGAGCTTCTCGAGACGTCGCGCCTGCGCTCCTCGCCGGCCGCGGTCAGGTCGAACAACGAAGCCGTGGCGAACTGGATGGCGGGCCTTGCTCGCGATCTGGGCGATCCTATCGTGTCGACCTGGAAGAACCTGACGTGGCCAGGCGTCCCGAAGGAACGGATCGTCGACCTGCTGGGCAGGTTCCTGACACACCAGCTCAACCACGACTTCCACACCGAGGAGCTCGGCGAGTACCTGAGGCAGTCGCAGGACCCGGTGCTCCAGACCTGGGACGTCGCCGTGTTCTCGGGCAGCGCCGACGAGATCCCGGTAGGCCCCATCCGCGTCCGGCCGCGGACTCGGCGCGTGCTCGTCAAGAGCGAGACCGCGTCGATCCTGGTCTCAGGATCGTCGGCGCGCGTCGGATCGCCGACCGACGAGCGCGAGGGCCTCACTCGCGATGAAGTCGCCGCCGCCGAGGCCGAGTACGAGGGGAGGACGACCCCAGGTTCCGCCTACCGCGAGCGGCGATCGCGCCCTCTTCTCATGGTGAAC
Source organism: Chloroflexota bacterium (assembly GCA_021825385.1). Classification (GTDB taxonomy): domain Bacteria; phylum Chloroflexota; class Limnocylindria; order Limnocylindrales; family CSP1-4; genus JAKAHU01. The sequence goes on from JAKAHU010000048.1 coordinate 12,353, forward strand.
ATCCTGCGGCCCGTGCAGCAGAAGCAGGGAGGAGGCCGGAAGGACGTCGAGCCGCTGCCCGACGAGCTCTCGCCGCTCGTGGCGCTCGGCATCAGCTTCCCGCACTTCGACGACAGTGACGTGCAGGGGTGCGTCGCGTACAAGGTCAACGAGGTCTACTGGCGCTCGCTGTTCGAGCAGGAGGCCGGGGACGACCCGGGGTACGACGATGAACTCGATTGACGAGATCTGGGCCAGAGTCGAGACCGGCGGGCCTGGCGGCGTCCTCAGGGTCGACGAATCGCATCCCGCGGACCTGTACGGCGCGACGGACGCCGAAGGGAGACGGGGGCTCGTGCTCATCTGCGCCTCGGAGCCTCCGGCGCCGCCCCGCCTCGATGCCGTCGAGGTCACCTCGCATCTCCGCCATGACGGACGATGGGCCCTCGGCATCTGGCTGTGCGAGCCCGCGCTGATCGGGGTCTTCACGCAACTGTGCACCGACCTCATCTCCGCGTCGCGTGCGGCGCCGGCGACTGCTGCCGCCGGCCTGATCCTCGCCCGGCTCCTCCGGTGGCGCGAACTGCTCGAGACAGGAACGGGCCCGATGAGCCTGTCGACGCTCCGCGGCCTCGTTGGTGAGCTGCTGGTCCTCCAGCAGTGCATGGAGATCTGGGGCGCAGAGACGGCCGTGTCGAGCTGGGTGGGTCCGCTCGGCGGTCCCCAGGACTTCGTCCTGCCCGAGCGCCGCGTCGAGGTCAAGACGATCGTCCCGACCGCCCACTCCGTGCACGTCAGCTCGGTCGACCAGCTCGACACCGACGACGCGCTCAGCTTGGCCGTGGTCGTTCTGGCGACGCTCACAGGTGGGCCGGGCATCGCCCCCGACGAGCTGATCACCGGCATCGAGGCCGCCCTGTTGGCGGTGGGAGCCGAGACGGCCGCGTCCTTCCGCCGTCATGTCGACGCGGTCGGCTACCTCCCCGACCCTCAGTACCGCAAGCCGATGTTCCGGCTCCACCGGATCGAGTGGTACGACGTGGAGGGCGAGTTCCCGAGGGTCCGGCGGGCCGATCTGGGAGCGGGGATCGACAAGCTCGTGTACGACGTGGAGCTCGGCGCCTGCTCATCCCATCGGTCGAGCCTTCGGAGGTAGCGGTGGACCTCGCCGAGTTCCGCGCCTACCTCCAGACGGAGATCTCCGTGTGGGCGGCGGCGGACCGCAACTTCACGCACTCGTCCTTCGTGGACGTGATGGTGGGATACCTCGAAGACGCCGGGGAAGTCGCCGACTTCGAGAGCTGCTACTACCGGGGCAAGGGGTTCCGGGGCCGCAGCGTCGAGATGGACGGCTTCGCGTTCGACGACGCGGACGAGTCCCTTCGCCTGTTCCTCGCGGCGCCCACGTTCCTCGTGGACCCGCCGAACCTGGGGCTCGTCGAGGCGCGGTCCATGTTCGGGCGACTCCGTGCGTTCGTGGACGAGGCGTTTGAGGGCCGCATTCGCGAGGATCGCGATCCCAGCTCGCCCGAGTGGGGCCTCGCGGAGGAGATGGTCCGCCGCCGGCGCGGGCTGACGCGGATACGCGCGTACCTGCTGACGGACCGAGAGCTGAGCGCCACCGCCAAGGACTGGCCGGAAGGGTCCGTGGCCGACGTCCCGCTCGAGTTCCACATCTGGGACATCAACCGATTCCATCGGGCCCACACCTCGATCGCGGGCCGCGACGACATCGAGATCGACTTCAGCGGCCAACCGGGCGGCGGCATCCCCTGCGTCGAGGCGGGATCGATCAGCGACGAGTACCAGGCGTACCTCTGCGTCGTCCCCGGCGAGCTGCTGGCCCAGCTGTACGAGGACCACGGCAGCCGCCTTCTCGAGGGCAACGTCCGGTCGTTCCTCACGACCAAGCCCAAGGTCAACAAGGGGATCCGCAACACCGTCCTTCACGAGCCCCGGATGTTCTTCGCATACAACAACGGCATCGGCGCGACCTCGGAATCGGCGGAGGTCCGCAGAGCGGACGACGGCCTCCGACTCGTCCGCCTCAGGGACCTCCAGATCGTGAACGGCGGCCAGACGACGGTCTCCCTTGCGTCGGCCCGCCGCAACGACAGGGCATCGCTCGCGGACATCTACGTCCCCATGAAGCTCTCCGTAGTGCCGCCGGAGCGCGCCGGCGAGGTCATCCCGAGCATCGCGCGCTTCGCGAACAGCCAGAATCCCGTCAGCGAGGCTGACTTCTTCTCGAACCACGAGTACCACCGCCGGCTGGAGGAGATCTCGCGACGGATCAGCGTTCCGTCCCGCGCCGGTGCCCAGCACGAAACGCGGTGGTTCTACGAGCGCGCGCGGGGACAGTACATGAACGCCACGTTCGCCCTTTCACCCGCCCAGCGACGGCACTTCCTCGAGATGAACCCGCGGGAGCAGGTCCTGACCAAGACGGACCTCGCGAAGTCCGAGAACGCGTGGCGCGAGCAGCCGCACACCGTCAGCAAGGGCGCGCAGAAGAACTTCATCGCCTTCGCGACCGAGATCGCGAAGGCTTGGGCCGCCTCGCCCGACGCGTTCCACGAGGACTACTTCCGGGCTGTCGTCGCCCGGGTGATCCTCTTCCGGTCGCTCGAGAAGATCGTCTCCGCACAGCCGTGGTACTCGGGCGGCTACCGCGCGAACGTCGTCGCATACGCGATGGCGAAGTTCGCCGCCATGATCCGCGAGCAGGCCGGGGACAGCGATCTCGACACCCGCGCGATCTGGAACAAGGGCGCGCTGTCGCCTGCGACGAGCGAGCAGTTGGCGGCGATCGCGCTCGCCATGCACGAGGTGATCACGGACCCGCCGGCCGGGGTCCAGAACGTCACCGAGTGGAGCAAGCGCGAGGCGTGCTGGGTTCGCGCCGATGCGGTTGCCCTCGACCTGGATCCGCGCGTGCGAGAGGAGCTCGTCCCGAAGGCCACGCTACGCGAGGTCGAGCGCGCTGCGCGCGCACAGCAGCGGGTCGACACCGGGATCAGCGCTCAGGAGGAGGTCGTCCGATTGGGGCAGGCCTACTGGTCGGGTGTACGAGATTGGGGCCGGGAGCGGGGGTTCCTGTCGGCGGAGGACGAGCGGCTTCTACGACTTGCCGCCGAGTACATCCCCGGGGTGCCGACGGACTTCCAGAGCAAGAAGCTGCTCGCCCTCAAGAAGCGCTTCGAGTTCGAGGGGATGGCGCCGCACGGTCTCGAGGAGCCGACCGCCGGCGCTCCGGCGGACGACCGTCCAGCGGCATCCTGGTAATGGACGCACCGACGAACGATCGCACCTGCCGATGACCACCACGATCGCGCTCCCGCCGCCGCCCGAGCTCGCCGCACCCGCCGCGCCCGCATTCCGATTCGTCGATCTCTTCGCGGGGATCGGCGGGATCCGGGCGGGCCTCGAGGGCGCGGGCGGGGCGTGCGTCTACACCGTGGAGAACGACGAGCATGCGGTAGCGACGTACTCCGCGAACTGGGGCGAGGTGCCTGCGCGCGACATCCGCCAGGTCCAGCCAGGTGACCTCCCGCCGCACGAGGTTCTCGCGGCAGGTTTCCCATGCCAGCCGTTCAGCCTGGCGGGCGTCAGCAAGAAGAACCATCTCAAGCGACTGCACGGGTTCGACGATCCGACGTCGGGGAACCTGTTCTTCGAGATCATCAGGCTCATCGGTGGCTCGGACGAGGAGGCGACCTTCCAGGAGCTCTACTCGGACCTCGAGGGCGACGCCGAGGTGGCCAAGTTCCAGAAGTCAGCTCCAGCGTCCGCCGCGGCTCCGCCCGCGCTCCTCCTCGAGAACGTGCGCCACTTGGTGTCGCACGATCAGAGGCGGACGTTCCGCGTCGTCCGACGGCGTCTGATGGCGTCCGGCTACCGCGTCAATCACGCGATCATCAACGGCGCGTCATGGGTTCCGCAGAACCGGAGGCGGGTGATCATCGTCGCGCTGCGCGCGGACCTGTTCGACTCGAAGTTCGTGTTCGAGGAGCCGGAACCCGACGAATCCCATGGCCCACGGCTGGACGACACGGTGCTCGCACCCGACGGTGACGACCTTGAGCGATACCGCCTGACTGAGGGCGTGTGGAACGCGCTCAAGAAGCATCGGGCGAAGCACGAGCTGAAGGGCAATGGATTCGGCTACGGGATCGCGCAGCGCGGGGGCGTCACCCGGACGCTGAGTGCGCGGTACTACAAGGACGGCGCCGAGATCCTCATCGAGATGCCTGACGGCGGGCGGCCGCGGCGCCTCACCCCCCGCGAGTGCGGGAACCTTATGGGCTTCACACGAGCTGAGCTTGGCTTCGAATTCGAGATCCCCGTGTCGAATCGGCAGGCGTATCAGCAGTTCGGCAACTCCGTCGTGGTGCCCCAGTTCCGGTGGATCGGCGAATGTCTGTCCGCCTATGCCGCGCCCGTGCTCCAGAAGCACATGGCGGAATGGCCGGGATGAGGTCCCCAGCGGCGAGCTCGGAGAACGCCCGCAACACTATGCGCGCCAACCGCAGCGTCTCTGGCCTGGAGAGCCGTCTTCGAAGCGCCCTGTGGGCGGCCGGCGCGCGGGGCTACCGTGTCCAGCCGCCGTTGCCCGGCAGGCCCGATGTCGTCTTTCCCGTTGAGCGCATGGCCGTGTTCGTCCA